>JBDHTH010000314.1:0-4398 GCA_039808545.1 Phreatobacteraceae bacterium
GGCGCGGTCGGCGAGATGATGAAATCCACGTCCTTCAGCGCCGCGTGAATGGCGTTGCGCATGGCTTCGATCTGCGCGAAGCCGGAGTAGACGTCGGCGCCCGAGAAGTCCTTGGCCGTCTCGATCCATTGGAAGATGTAGGGCAGGATCTTCGCCTGCTGCTCCGGTGACAGCCGCGACACGTCCCGCCGGCCCCGCGCCCGCCAGAAGCGGTCGAGGCCGTCGATCATCTCGCGCGTCAGGAAGGGCGCGATCGGCTCGATGACGGCGCCTGCGTCCTCGAAGAGCTTCGCGGCCGCGTTCACGGTCCGCCGCGTATCCTCGGTCACGGCCTGACCGAAGCCGACATCGCTCCAGAGGCCGATTTTCAGGCCCTTGACGTCGCGATCGAGATCCATCCACGGGATGTCGGCGGGCGGCAGCGCCATCGTATCGCGCCGATCCGGCTTCGACAGCACCGACATGTAGAGCGCGGTGTCCGCGACGGTGCGGACCATCGGCCCGGCGACGCGGCCGATGAAGGGCGGATTGATCGGAATCCGGCCGGCCGAAGGCTTCAGGCCGACGATGCCGCACCATCCGGCCGGCAGGCGGATCGAGCCGCCGATATCGGTGCCGATATGGAGCGGCCCATAGCCGGCCGCCGCGGCGGCGGCCGCGCCGGCGCTCGAGCCGCCCGGATTGGCCGAGAGGTCCCAGGGGCTGCGCGCCAGCTTATGGAAGCTGGAGAGGCCCGACGACAGCATGCCGTAATCCGGCATGGTGGTCTTCGCGAAGATGATGCCGCCCGCCTCGCGCGTGCGGGCGGCCGGGGGGTCGTCCGCGGCGGCCGGAACCAGCGGCACGGCGGCGCAGCCGAGCGGCACGGGCGTGCCTTTCGTCGCGACGTTCTCCTTGATCGTCACCGGCACGCCGTCCAGCGCGCCGAGGGGCTCGCCCTTCAGCCAGCGGTTTTCGGAGGCGATCGCGTCCCGGCGCGCGCCGTCGGGATCATAGGCCCATAGCGCATTGAGCTGCGGCTCCCATGCGTCGGCCCGCGCGAGGACCGCGTCGACGACGTCCCGCGGCGAGAGTTTCCGCGCGCGATAGGCTTCGACGAGCTCCACGGCGGTGAGATCGGCCAAATCAGACATGGAATGTGTTCCCGCCATCAGAGAAAGCAGCGACCGGCGTAGCGATCAGATCGAGCGCCCGCCGTCGACGTCGAGCGCGACGCCGGTGATCATCGAGGCGCCGGGCGAGGCGACGAAGGCCGCCGCCTCGGCGAGGTCCTCGGGCTTCAGCAGGCGCCCCATCGGGATGGAGTCCCGGAACTTCCTGCGAATTTCCTCGCTGTCCTCGCCCATGAAGGTGGCCAGCAAGGGCGTTTCGCCCGCGACGGGGTTGAGCGCGACGACGCGGATGTTGAAGGGCGCCAGCTCGATCGCCAAGGCCTTGGTCGCCGATACCACCCAGCCCTTGGTCGCGTTGTACCAGGCCAGGTTCGGCCGGGGCCGGTTGGCGCCCGTGGAGGCGATGTTGACGATGACGCCGGCCCGGTTCGCCTTCATATGCGGCAGGAGCGCGCGGGTCATGAGATAGACGCCCCGGACATTGACGCCGAGGACCCTGTCGAACTCGTCCGGTCCGACCAGCTCGGCGCTTTGCGGCTTGTGGCCGATGCCGGCATTGTTGATCAGGATGTCGACGCGGCCGAACGCCGCCAGGGTCGCGGCGACGGCCGCTTCCACGTCGGCGGGCTTGGCGATGTCCGCCTCCAGCGCGATCGCGTCGGCGCCGATCGCCGTCGCGACGCGCTCGGCCGCCGTCTTGTCGCGGTCGAGGACCGCGACCTTCGCGCCCCCGGCCGCGAAGCGCCGCGCGATGCCTTCGCCGAAACCCGATCCCGCACCGGTGACGAGCGCGACCTTTCCTTGCAGCGACACCAGATCCTCCCGATCCGTTTCCATGAAGCCAAGCGAAGGCGGCGGTTCCTAGCCGTGATAGACCGAAATCGTCTTCATGCTGGCGAAGCCGTAGAGGGCCTCGAAGCCTTTCTCGCGGCCATGGCCAGATTTCTTGACGCCGCCGAAGGGCAGCTCCACGCCGCCGCCGGCGCCGTAATTGTTGATGAAGACCTGGCCCGCATGGACGGCGCGCGCCATGCGCAGCTGCCGGCCGCCATCGCGGGTCCACACTCCGCAGACCAGGCCATAGGGCGTGCCGTTGGCGAGCCGGACGGCCTCCGCCTCGCCCTCGAAGGGCATGATCACCTGGACCGGGCCGAAAATCTCTTCCTGCACGACGCGGTGCGCATGCGGCACGTCCCGGAGGAGAACGGGCGCGACATAGGCGCCGTCCGCCGGCGCCTCCGCGACGACTTCGCCCTGCGCCGCGATGGTGAGGCCGTCCTTGGCGGCATCGCCGAGAAAGCCTTCGATGATCGCCTTCTGCCGCTGCGAGACGACCGGGCCGAGCGACAGGTCGGCGGTGGCCGGCCCGACCTTCAGGGCGCGATATTTTTCGCTCATGCGGGCGACGACCTCCTCGTAGACGGCGCATTCGACGAGGATGCGCGAGGAGGCCGAGCAGGTCTGGCCGGCGTTCTGAATGCCGGCATTGACGAGAAAGGGGATCGCCCGGTCGAGATCGGCGTCGGCGAACACGATCTGCGCGGATTTCCCGCCAAGCTCGAGCGTCACCGGCACCGCGTTCTTCGCGGCCGCCGCCTGGATCATCTCGCCGGTGCGGATCGAGCCCGTGAAGGAGATGTGGTTGACGCCCGGATGCTCCGAAAGCGCCGCGCCGGCCTCCGCGCCCAGCCCCGTGACGATGCTCAGCGCGCCCGGCGGCAGGCCTTCCTCGGCCGCGATGCGGGCAAATTCGAGAATGGTCAGGCAAGCTTCCTCGGCGGGCTTCACGACGGCGGCGTTGCCCATGGCGAGCGCCGCGCCGAGGCTGCGCCCGATGATCTGCATCGGATAGTTCCAGGGAATGATGTGGGCCGTCACGCCGTGCGGCTCGTAGAGCGTGAGCACCGTGAAGCCGCTCTGATAGGGGATCGTGTCGCCGTGCACCTTGTCGGCGGCCGCGCCGTAGAACTCGCAATAGCGGGCGAGCGCGACGACGTCGGCCCGCGCCTGCGTCAGCGGCTTGCCGACATCCTTCGCCTCGAGCTCGGTCAGGAGATCGATGTTGCGGAGCACCGCCGCCGAAATCCGATGCAGCACGCGCCCGCGCTCGGTCGCGGTCATGCGGCCCCATTCGCCCGACAGCGCGGCGCGCGCCGAGCGCACCGCGACATCGACGTCGTCCCGGCCGCCTCGCGCGATCCTGGCGATTTCCTTGCCGTAGGAGGGATCGCGCACGCCGATCAGGCCGCCGCCGATCGCGGGCCGCCAGGCGTTCTCGATGAAGTTGCCGTAGGTCTTCACGTCATTCCTCGTTGGCGGCGCTCGGCCTGATGGGCAGCGCCTTCAGCCGCATCGCGGTCGCATGGATATGCGCGCGGGCCAGCCGCTCCGCCTGCTCGCCGTCGCGGGCCGCGATCGCATCGACGATCATGCAGTGCTCGCGGACCGCCGAACGGGCGCGCTCGCTCAGGAGCGAGACGGCCGGCGCGAAAACCTGCGCGGTTATGTACAAAAGCGGCTCCAGCGGCGCCAGGGAGGCATTGCCGGCCGCGGCGATGATGGCTTCGTGAAACGCGACGTTGGATTGCGAGTAGGCGCCGGGGTCCCAGGCATCGACGATCTTCTGCTGGCGCTCGACCTGCAGAGCCAGATCCTGGATCGCGGCGGGGCTCGCCCGCTCGGCGGCATGGCGGGCCGCGACCCCGTCGAGGGCCTCGCGCACCGCGTAGGCGTCGAGCAGCTTGGGGAGGTCGGCGGAGGCAACCCTCACGCCGCTGCCGGGCTTGTTGACGATCAGGCCGTCGCGCTCGAGCACCCGGAAGGCTTCGCGCAGCGGCGTGCGGCTGATGCCGAATTCCGCGGCGATCCGTTCCTGGCGCAGCGTCGCGCCCGGCGCATATACGCCGGCATAGATCCGCTCGCGAAGCACCTGCGCGACCTCGTCGAGGAGGCGCGACTGGCCCCGCCATTCGTATTCCTGGCTCAAGGGTCTCTCCCAAAGAGACCGCAATCGTATCCTGGATACACATCGTGTCAACGGCAGCGGCGAGCTTACCTCGGTTCACGGCGATACGGGTGGAGCGCAGCTAGGCGGGAACTGACTTCGGAGTGCACTTAAATTATATAAAAGACTGAGTTTTTCGGATACCGAATGAGCGAGGCGTTTGATTTGCGTTCGCGCGTTTCGCTCGCAGCGAGTGCCGCGTCGAGCATCCGGAAAATGGCCATTGACTCGACTTGTATCCCGGATACAGTTCAGCGAGATCCTGGAATGGATCATCGGGAG
>JBDHTH010000315.1:0-4396 GCA_039808545.1 Phreatobacteraceae bacterium
TGGTCGGCCACCTCCGTCGTGCCGTAGTTGGGAACGTTGCAGAGCGGGATGCCGCGCGCCTTGCAGGCCGCATGATCAGCATTACCGACTTTGCACGCGACAATGGTCTGACGCGATCCTGGATCACCCGCGCCCTTCGGCTAGCCTTCCTCGATCCGGCGATCGTCGAGCAGGTCCTTGCCGGCAAGGTGCCGGCCGACCTGAACCTCGATGCGCTTCGCGACGGCGACGCGATCCCGCCGCTCTGGGCCGATCAGCGCAAGATGCACCGCATCGGCATCGGCCAATAGCACTGGCGACTTCCCAGAATTCGGTACCGCATCATTCGCCACAGAGAATCTGCCGCGAAATCTACTCTGAAGGCGCGAACTCGGTACCGAGAGAAACGATGGCCCCGCAGAAAGCCGCCATTCCGCGCGCCTTTGCAGGCCACAGCCAAAAATCAATCAGAGAGACGGACTAGGTGGCGGAGAGAGAGGGATTCGAACCCTCGATACGGTTTCCCGTATACACGCTTTCCAAGCGTGCGCCTTCAGCCACTCGGCCACCTCTCCGGCGCGCGTCTTCTAGACTGGCGATGGGGGCGGATGCAAGGCGTTGCGATGCGGTTTGCGCGATCGGGGCGCTCGGCTGGTTGATCGGGCGGTGAAGGGCCGCACGGGGTATCGCGATCGGCACGATGCCAGGCTCAGCGCTCCGCTGCGGCCGGCGCGTAGTCGGCGGCGTCGAGGAGGGGCGGGCGGTCCGGCATCGCGAGCGTGGTCCTGGCGGGCGGCGTCTCGGCGATGACGCGGCCGCGGCGCACCACCGCCAGGCGCGTCGCCTTCAGGCGGATCGCCTCGATCGGGTCCCTGGCCTGCAGCAGGACGAAATCGGCGTGGTTGCCCTTGGCGATTCCGTAGCCGTCGAGGCCCAGGATGCGGGCCGGGTTGGCGGTCACGGCCTCGAAGCAGAAGCGGATCGCCTCGCGGCTCGTCATCTGGCCGACATGCAGGCCCATATGCGCCACCTCCAGCATGTCGGCGTTGCCGAGCCCGTACCAGGGGTCCATCACGCAATCGGCGCCGAAGGCCGCGAGAATGCCGTGCTGGCGCATCTCGGGGATGCGCGTCAAGCCGCGCCGCTTCGGGTAGGTGTCGTGGCGGCCCTGCAGCACGATGTTGATCAGCGGGTTGGCGATCGCCGCCACGCCCGCCTCGGCAACCAGCGGCAGCAGCTTGGAGACGTAGTAGTTGTCCATCGAATGCATCGAGGTCAGGTGCGAGCCGGCGACGCGGCCCTGCATCCCATGCCGCAGCGTCTCGCGGGCGAGCGTCTCGATGTGGCGCGAGAGCGGATCGTCGCTCTCGTCGCAATGCATGTCGACCATCAGGCCGCGCTTCGCCGCGATGGCGCAGAGCGCCTCCACCGAGGCGGCGCCCTCCGCCATGGTGCGCTCGAAATGCGGGATGCCGCCGACGACGTCGACGCCTCTGTCGAGGGCGCGCTCGAGGTTCAGCGCCGCGTTCGGCGAGCGGTAGTAGCCGTCCTGCGGGAAGGCGACGAGCTGGAGGTCGATATAGGGCGCAACCTTGCGCTTCACCTCCAGCAGCGCGTCGACCGCGAGCAGCCGGTCGTCGCAGATGTCGACATGGCTGCGGATGGCGAGCAGGCCCTGGGAAACCGCGAGGTCGCAATAGCGCAGCGCCCGCTCCACCACCGCCTCATGGGTCAGCAGCGGCTTCAACTCGCCCCAGAGCGCGATGCCTTCCAGCAGCGTGCCGGACTGGTTGAGGCGGGGGATGCCGAGCGAGAGCGTCGCGTCCATGTGGAAATGGCAGTCGACGAAGGGCGGGGCGACGAGCAGGCCGCCGGCATCGAGGATGCGGCCCGCCTCGGCCGTGATGCCGGGCTCGACCGCGACGATCCGGCCGGCCGCCGCCGCGATGTCGACGGGCGCACCGCCCTCGGGCAGCACCGCGTTCTTGACGAGGAGGTCGAGGGGCATGGGCGTTCCTTGGCGGGGACTTGCGCCCGATCGATGGCCGGGCGGTCCATCGATCAGGCGCAGGCGGGTTCATGCGGGTCGCGTTCGAGCGTGGCAGCGGGATCGACGGGCCGCAAGTCGTGGATGGCGCGCCTCGCAGGCCGCAGCGAGCCTGGATGAGAGTGCGGATCGGCCGGCGCCTCCGCGCCGCCTTCCCAAAAACAAGTTTCGTGCCATATCGGCCCTTGGACAGGGAACAAGCACCGGGCATCGCGGATTGAGGCCATAGTCTTGAAGCGTGGCGCCGGGGGACGGGCGCCACGCGGTCTTATCTGGAGCATCGGCGCATGAAGATCAGGGCAGGGTTCGCCATCACGTTCGAGTGTCCGCAGCCGACGCCGATGATCCTGATGCTGAACGTCCATCCCTCGCGCAAGCACGACCTGCTGACGCCGCAGGTGCTGAGCTATTCGCGGGACGCCGCGGCCCGCGATTATCTCGACGGCTACGGCAATGTCTGCACGCGCATCGTCGCGCCGCCGGGCGCGCTGACGATCGGCGCCGATTTCCTGGTGCGCGATTCCGGCGATCCCGACATCATCATGCCGGAGGCGGTCGAGCACGCGGTCGCCGATCTGCCCGACTCGGTTCTCGTCTACCTGCTGGCGAGCCGCTATTGCGACACGGAGCGGCTGACGGGCCTCGCCTGGTCGCTGTTCGGCGCCACGCAGCCGGGCTGGCCGCGCGTGCAGGCGATCTGCGACTATGTCCATGAGCGCATCCGCTTCGACTACCAGAGCGCCTCGCCGATCCGCACCGCCTGGGACGGGCACGAGCAGCGCGTCGGCGTGTGCCGCGACTTCGCGCATCTCGCCATCGCGTTCTGCCGCGCGATGAACATCCCGGCCCGCTACTGCACCGGCTATCTCGGCGATATCGGCATTCCGCCCGTGCCCTATCCGATGGATTTCAGCGCCTGGTTCGAGGTGTATCTCGGCGGGCGCTGGCATGTCTTCGACGCGCGGCACAACACGCCGCGCATCGGCCGCATCCTGATCGCGCGCGGGCGCGACGCCACCGACGTCGCCATCTCGACCGCCTTCGGGCCGAACGTCCTCAGCGGCTTCTCGGTGGTCACCGACGAGGTCGTGGAGGAGCCGGCCGCGGCGGCGCTGTCGGCATAGGGGGCGGCTTCTATCCCAGCACCTGGCCGACCAGCGCGCGGATCTCGGCGAGCGTGAAGGGCTTGGCGATCACCGCCTCGACGATGGCGTCGAGGCCGATGGCGCGCTCGCGCTGGTCGGCGTAGCCGGTCATCAGCACGATCTTGAGGTCGGGCAGGTCGCGCTTGGCCGCGAGGGCGAGCGCGATGCCGTCCATCACGGGCATGCGGATATCGGCGAGCAGCAGGTCGAAGCCCGGCTCGGCCGCCAGCAGCCGGTCGAGCGCCGCGGCGCCGTCGCCGGCGCTCGCCACCTGGTGGCCGTCCTGCTCCAGCCCGTGCGTGACGAAGGTGCGGACCGCGTCGTCGTCCTCGGCGACCAGGATGCGGCCCATCGGCGCTACCGCTCGACGACGCCGACGAAGGGCAATTCGCGGAAGGCGTGCGCGACATCCATGCCGTAGCCGACCACGAAGTGATCCGGGCAGGTGAAGCCGATGAAGTCGGCCTTGATCTGCACGGCGCGCTTGCTCGGCTTTTCGAGCAGCACGCAGCTCAGGACGCGCCTCGCGCCGCGCGCGCTCAGCAGGTCCTTGGCGAAGGCGAGGGTGCGGCCCGATTCCAGGATGTCGTCGATCAGCAGCACGTCGCGGCCCTCGACATGCACCTCGACGTCGCGCAGCACCTCGACGAGCCCCGTGGAGGTCGTCGACTTGCGGTAGCTCGACAAGGTCATGAAATCGACCTCCGGCGAGAGGCCGACGCGGTGCAGGGCGCGGATCAGGTCGGCCGCGAAGACGAAGCTGCCCTTCAGGATCGCGACGATCAGCAGGTTCTCGGGGCGGGCGTCGCGGATCTCGGCCGCCAACGTCTCGTTGCGCTCCGCGATCTCGGCTTCGGAAAACAGGGTACGGACATTCGGACGATTCATTGCGGACCATTCTTCGGCGCGGGCGCACGGGGCGCAGGATAGCATGGCGAAGCATGCCGGCGAACGGGCGCGCCAGCAACCATGCGAGGCACGCTCGGGGAATTGGCGAGGAAATGCCGCGTCGCGGCGCGAGATCCCTAGCGCGGTTTCGCGAGATCCGTCCGGTCGAGGAAGCGGACCTCGACGCTGTCGGCCGCGTCCGGCGGAGAGGCGAGGCGGGCGCGGAACGGCAGGGCGCCGCGCGGTGCGATCCGCGGCTCGGGCGCGGCGGCGGTCCAGGAATAGAGCTCGGTGCCGCTGCGGCTTTTCAGGCCGAGCCTCAAGCGCGGCAGGTCGG
>JBDHTH010000316.1:0-4396 GCA_039808545.1 Phreatobacteraceae bacterium
TCACGATTCGACGCTCCCCTTTTGGGGAGCGTTTCGTGTTTCTCGCGCGCGTGCGCACGCGTATGGAGCCGCAAGGCCCGAACGCGTCTTCAGGACCGAAGCCTTGCAGGACACACCGATGGCCAGCCCCGCCGACAATGCCGCGACCGATTACGGCGCCGAGTCGATCAAGGTCCTGAAGGGCCTCGACGCGGTCCGCAAGCGGCCCGGCATGTATATCGGCGACACCGATGACGGCTCCGGCCTGCACCACATGGTCTACGAGGTGGTCGACAACGCGATCGACGAGGCGCTCGCCGGCCATGCCGACGAGGTCACGGTCACGCTCAACGCGGACGGCTCCTGCACCGTCACCGACAATGGCCGCGGCATCCCGACCGACATCCATGCGGGCGAGGGCGTCTCGGCCGCGCAGGTGATCATGACCCAGCTCCATGCGGGCGGTAAGTTCGACCAGAACTCCTACAAGGTCTCGGGCGGCCTGCACGGCGTCGGCGTCTCGGTCGTCAACGCGCTCTCGACCTGGCTGCGCCTGAGGATCTGGCGCAAGGACCTGGAGCACGCCATGGAGTTCCGCCATGGCGACGCGGTCGCGGACCTGAAGGTCGTCGGCCCCGGCAATGGCCGGCGCGGCACGGAAGTCACCTTCCTGCCCTCGCCCGAAACCTTCACGATGACGACCTTCGACTACGGCACGCTGGAGCACCGGCTGCGCGAGCTCGCCTTCCTGAATTCCGGCGTGCGCATCGTCCTGACCGACAAGCGCCACCCGGAGGAGAAGCGCGAGGAGATGATGTATCAGGGTGGGCTCGGCGAGTTCGTGCGCTATCTCGACCGCTCCAAGCAGCCGCTGCTGCCCGGCCCCTTGATGCTGCGCGGCTTCAAGCCGGAAGGCGGCGGGCTCGTCATGCAGCCCGACGAGCACACGCTGAAGACCCAGGCCGGCATCACGGTCGAGGTCGCGATGTGGTGGAACGAGACCTACCACGAGACCGTGCTGTGCTTCACCAACAACATCCCGCAGCGCGACGGCGGCACGCATCTGGCGGGCTTCCGCGGCGCGCTGACGCGGCAGATCCTGAGCTATGCCGAGGCCTCGGGCATCGCCAAGAAGGAGAAGGTCCAGATCACCGGCGACGACAGCCGCGAGGGGCTGACCGCGATCGTCTCGGTGAAGGTGCCGGATCCGAAATTCTCCAGTCAGACCAAGGACAAGCTGGTCTCCTCCGAGGTCCGGCCGGTGGTCGAATCGATCGTCAACGAGGCGCTCGCGACCTGGTTCGAGGAGCATCCGGCCGAGGCCAAGGCGATCGTCCAGAAGGTCGCCGAGGCGGCGGCGGCGCGCGAGGCGGCCCGCAAGGCGCGCGACCTGACGCGCCGCAAGGGCGCGCTCGACATCGCCTCGCTCCCCGGCAAGCTCGCGGATTGCCAGGAGCGCGATCCGGCCAAGTCCGAGCTGTTCCTGGTGGAGGGCGATTCGGCCGGCGGCTCCGCCAAGCAGGGGCGCGACCGCGCCTTCCAGGCGGTGCTGCCCCTGCGCGGCAAGATCCTCAACGTCGAGCGGGCGCGCTTCGACAAGATGCTCGGCTCCGAGCAGATCGGCACCCTGATCACGGCGCTCGGCACCGGCATCGGCCGCGAGGAGTTCAACATCGACAAGCTGCGCTATCACCGCATCATCATCATGACGGACGCCGATGTCGACGGCAGCCATATCCGCACGCTGCTCCTGACCTTCTTCTTCCGCCAGATGCCTGAGCTGATCGCGCGCGGCCATGTCTACATCGCCCAGCCGCCGCTCTATAAGGTCAAGCGCGGCGCCTCCGAGCAGTATCTGAAGAACGAGCGGGCGCTGGAGGAATACCTCCTCGCGGCCGGACTCGAGGAGGCCGTGCTGACGCTGGCGGGCGGCGAGGAGCGGGCCGGCGCGGACCTCGCTGCGATCGTCGAAGAGGCGCGCATCGTGCGCTCGGCGCTCGGCGCGCTGCATCACCGCTACAATCGCGGCGTCGTCGAGCAGGCGACGCTGGCGGGCCTGCTGGAGCCGGGCCTCGCCGAGGATCCGGCGCGCGCGGCGGAAGCCGCCGCCGACGCCGCCCGGCGGCTCGACGCGGTCTCCAGCGAATTCGAGCGCGGCTGGAGCGTGACGCCGGAGCGCGGCGGCTTCGTCGTGACGCGCGTGATGCGCGGCGTGAAGGAGGCGCACGACATCGACGCCGGGCTGATCGCCTCGCAGGAGGCACGGCGGCTGCATCACCACGCCGCCCCGCTCGGCGCGCTGTTCGCGGGCGGCGCGAGCCTGCGCCGCAAGAACGACGTGACGCGCATCCACGGGCCGAGCGACCTCTTCGACGCGGTCACGGACGGGGGCCGCAAGGGCTTGTCGCTGCAGCGCTACAAGGGGCTCGGCGAGATGAACCCGGAGCAGCTCTGGGAGACGACGCTCGACACCGAGGTGCGCTCGCTGCTGCAGGTGAAGGTCAAGGAGCTCGACGAGGCCGACGACCTCTTCACCAAGCTGATGGGCGACGCGGTGGAGCCGCGCCGCGAATTCATCCAGGACAACGCGCTGACCGCCAGCGTGGACGTGTAGGGCGCGCGCGGCTGCCGCGAGCGCCGGCCGGTATCGGTTCCAGGAGGAGGAACGGCTATCGGCCGCCGACCGGCCGCCCGAAGCCAGATCCGAAAACCGGCGGCATTCGCGCCGACCCGGCCAGCATCGCGATCGCTCGACCGAGGCAACCGCGCCAAAGCGCCGGCATCTTCCGCATGGCGGCCCGGCGCAGGCGCGCGGCGCGGTGTGCGTAGAAATCCGTATCGATCGATCCGTCCGGCCTGCGACGGATGACGGCGTCATCGAGCTGGGTCATGGCCTTATCTCCGTTGGTCATGCCCCTTGCGTACGATCCCGGAACAGGCGGCGCTCGACGGGAGTCTTGCGCTCTTCCTGTTTTTTTCCTGTCTTATCCTTGGCTTCCGGTTCGGCCCTGCAATTGCGACGCGTCCGGTGATAGAAGCGGCCATGCGCTATCGGTTCGAAACCTTCGTTCTCGTTCCGGAGACCCGCGAGCTTCTCGCGGCGGGCGTGCCGCGCCCGGTCGAGCCGCAGGTCTTCGACCTGCTGCTGCATCTGGTGAGGGAGCATCAGCGCGTCATCTCGCATGACGAGCTGATCGCGGCGGTCTGGAACGGACGCATCGTGTCGGATTCGGCCGTCAGCGCCCGCATCAGCGCGGCCCGCTCCGCAATCGGCGACGACGGCAAGCGCCAGCAATGGATCAGGACCGTGCCGAAGCGGGGCTTTCGCTTCGTCGGCCCGGTCGAGACGCTGGGTCCGCAGATCCAGGCCCCGGCCGCGCCTGCGAGCGACGCGGACAGCTCGGGCCGCCAGCGCGTCGCCTTCTGCCGGTCCGCCGACGGGACGCGGATCGCCTATGCGACGAGCGGCGGCGGCTATCCGCTCGTGAAAGCAGGCCATTGGCTCACCCATCTCGAGCATGACTGGCACAGCACGATCTGGAGGCCGTTCCTGGACGCGCTGAACCGGCAGTTCAACGTCATACGCTACGACCAGCGCGGCAACGGCCTGTCCGAATGGGACGTTTCGGACTTCTCGCTCGACCGGTTCGTCGAGGATCTCGAGGCAGTCGTCGAAGCCTCCGGGGTCGGGCGCTTCGCGCTCTACGGCACGTCGCAAGGCGCGCCGATCGCGGTCGCCTATGCGTGCCGCCATCCGGAAAAGGTCAGCCATCTCGTGCTGCATGGCGGCTACGAAAAGGGGCGGCTCGTCCGGGCCGCCGAGAGCGACCGGGCGCAGGGCGAAGCCATCCTCACGTTGATGCGGCACGGTTGGGGCAAGGCGAACAGCCCGTTCATCGACGCCTTCGCCACGATGTTCATCCCCGACGGCAGCCGCGCGCAGATCGAGTCCCTCGCCGATCTGCAGCGGCAGACCACCTCGCCACAGAACGCCGTATCGATCCGCTCCGCGGTCGACGGCTTCGATGTGAGCGACCTTCTGGAAAAGATCGGTGTGCCGACGCTGGTGATCCATGCGCGCGACGACGGCGTGCAGCCGCTCGAGCAGGCCTACCGGCTCGCGAGCCGGATTCCGAAGGCCGAGTTCCTGATGCTGGAGAGCCGCAACCACGTCATCCTGCCCGAGGAAAAGGCTTGGCCCGTTCTCTTCGACGGGCTCGGGCGCTTCGTCCTCGATGCGTCGTCGTCGCAATGAGTCGTCAACGACCCAACGTTCCCCGCTCGACTTCCGCCGCGTTCTTCGCGACTATGCGTCGCGCGGGCGCATCGCTGCAGGATTTCCCATGAAGCGCTTCCTCAAAGGCCTGCTGATCTTCGTGCTCGGCTTCCTTCCCGGCACGGCGGCGGGCGTGGCGGC
>JBDHTH010000317.1:0-4396 GCA_039808545.1 Phreatobacteraceae bacterium
ACAGGCTGTCAATTGCCGCTGCATCCGGCGGGGCCGGTTAAGGCTCCGTCAACCTTAACGATGTCTAGTCATGCGATAGAACTGCGGGCGGTGAGTGTGATGCAGGCATTGAACGACGATGTTGCGAGGGCACGGCGAGGCGTCGATGCCGATCTCGACTTCAGCGCCATCACGGCGGCGATCCGGCGCCGGGCCAAATGGATCATCTTGCCGACGCTGATCGCCTTCGCGCTCTCGGTCGCCTTCGTGCAGTTCTTCCCCCCGCGCTACCGCTCCGAGGCGCGGCTGATCGTCGAGCCGGGCGAGACCGCCTTCACGCGCCCCGAGAATGACCGCAACACGCCGAACGACCGCGTCATCGACGAGCAGGGCGTGGTGAGCCAGGTGCAGATCATCCAGTCGCGCGACGTCGCGCGGATGGTCGTCGACAAGCTCGGCCTGAAGGAGATGGCGGAGTTCGGCGGCGAGGAGGGTGGGCTCGCCAAGCTGCTGCGCATCGTCGGCCTCGGCCCCTCCAAGGCGGTCCTGGAAGACCGTGTCCTGACGGCCTTTTACGAGCGGCTCCTGGTCTATCAGGTCGAGAAGTCGCGGATCATCGCGGTCGCTTTCACGTCACGCGATCCGGCCCTCGCCGCCAAGGTCGCCAACCAGGTGGTGGAGACCTATCTGGCGTTCCAGCAGGACGCCAAGCGCGCCGCGACGCGCAACGCGACCGCCTGGCTCGAATCGGAGATCGAGCAGCTCCGCAAGCGCGTCGCCGATGCCGAGGCGCGCGTCGAATCGTTCCGCGCCCAGGCCGGGCTCCTCGTCGGCACCAACAACACCACGATCAACGCCCAGCAGCTCTCCGAGATGAATACCGAGCTGCTCGCGGCCCGCGCCCAGGAGGCCGAGCTGAAGGCTCGCGCCAAGCTGCTGCGCGACATCCTGGCGCAGGGGCGCACGATCGAATCGCGCGACATCGCCCAGTCCGAGATGCTGCGCCGCCTGTTCGACCAGCGCGTCGCGACGCGCGGCGCGCTCGCCGAGCAGTCGACGACGCTGCTCGACAGCCATCCGCGCATCCGCGAGCTGCGCGCCCAGCTCGCCGATCTCGACCGCCAGATCCGCACCGAGACCGAGAAGCTGGTGCGCCAGCTCGAAACCGACGCCCGCATCGCGGCGGCGCGCGTGCAGGCGCTCACCGCCAGCGCCGAGGAGCTGCGGAAGCGCGCCGCCACCGGCAACGAGCAGGACGTGCAGCTCCGCGCGCTGGAGCGCGAGGCCAAGGCCCAGCGGGACCTCCTGGAGAACTATCTCGCGCGCTTCCGCGACGCTTCCGCCCGCGTCAACGACGCCGCGCTGACGCCGGATGCGCGCATCATCTCGCGCGCCGCCGAATCGAACGTCCCGGCCTTTCCGAAGAAGCTGCCGACCATCCTGATCGCGACGCTCGGTGCGCTGGCGCTGTCGCTCGGCCTCGTCGTCACCGGCGCGTTGCTCAGCGCCGTCGGCCAGCCTGCCGCCCAGATGCGGCCTGAGGACGAAAGCACCGAGCCGGAGGCGGCCGATGCCCCACCGTCCTTGCCGGCGCTGCCCTTGCCGCGTCTGCCGGCGCTGACCATGCAGCCGGTCTCGGACCCGAATTCCTTCGAATGGGTCGCGAACCTGCTGGCCTCCGAGGCCGGCCCGACCGGCGGCACGCTGATCGTCGGCACCGATCGCGGCGCCCATGCCGAGCAGGTGGCGGTCGCGCTCGCCCGCTGGCTCGCCAAGAGCGACGTCGTGCCGCGCGTGCTGCTGGTCGACCTCGATCCGACCGGCCCGATCGCCGCCCTGACGCTCAACGACCGCCGCGCGCCGGGCCTGCTCGACGCGGTCGCGGCGCGCGTCAGCTTCGGCTCCATCGTCCATCGCGACCGTGTCTCGCGCCTGCATGTCGTGCCGCGCGGCCAGGCCGACGGCATCGACGGGGAGAGCGCCGGCGACCGGCTCGGCATGATCATGGATGCGCTGAAGCGCAGCTACGACCATGTCATCATCGCCTGCGCGCCGATGACCGAGGCGATCCCGCTCGGCGCCGTCGCGGAGCTCGGCGCGCGCGCTTTGCTGCTCTCCGCCGAGCGCCAGCCGGACGCCGCTGAGGTCTCGGCGCTGAAGACCATGGGCGTGCAGCGTGTGCTGCCGGTCCATATGACCTCGACGGAGCCGCAGGAGCCCTCGACCGCCGTCGCCTGATCCGCGTTCAGAAAGAAATCATCCTCTTTCAAGACGTTGCGGGCGTTTCCGGACTCAGTTTGATAAACGCCACGCAACCATGCGCTACGCTCTCTACAAGCTCGTGCTGGCGCAGCTCCATGCGACGGGGCTGCACCGCCTCGCCAGGCCCTGGACCGGCGGTCTCGGCGCCATCCTGACGCTGCATCATGTCCGCCCGGCGCGCCCCGACGCCTTCCAGCCGAACCGGCTGCTGGAGGTGACGCCGGACTTCCTCGAAGCCGCGATCCTCAGGCTCAGGAGCGCCGGCTACGATCTCGTATCGCTGGACGAGGTGCATCGCCGGCTTGCGGAGGGCACCTCCGGCCGCCCCTTCGTCGCCTTCACGCTCGATGACGCCTATCGCGACAATGTCGAGTACGCGCTGCCGGTCTTCGCGCGCCATGCGGTGCCCTTCACGGTCTTCGTGCCGACGAGCTTCATCGACCGCACGGGGGAGCCGTGGTGGATCGTGCTGGAACGCGCCATCGCGGCCGGGCGGGGGATCTCGGCGCGCTTCGCCGACGGCACCGTCGGCCTGCCGACCGCGACGCTTCAGGAGCAGCAGGCCGCCTGGACGACACTCTACTGGCGCCTGCGCGGCATGGACGAGGCGGCGATGCGCGCCGTGATCCGCGACATCGCGGCGGATGGCGGCATCGACATGGCGGCGATGCTGGACGAGCTCTGCCTCGGCTGGGACGAGCTGCGGCGCCTCGCAGAGGAACCCCTCGCGACGCTCGGCGCGCATACGATCGAGCATGTGATGCTGGCCAAATGGCCGCTCGAGCGGGCCCGCCACGAGATCGTCGAGGGCGCGCGGCTTATGGCCGAGCGGATCGGCGCCGCGCCGCGCCATTTCGCCTATCCGGTCGGCGACCGGCAGGCCGCCGGTACCCGGGAGTTCGAACTGGTGCGTCAGGCCGGCTTCGCGACCGGCGTCACGACCCGGCCCGGCATGCTGTTTCCCGAGCATGCCGCGCATCTGGCGGCGCTGCCGCGCATCTCGCTCAACGGCGAGTTCCAGGACCTGCGCTTCCTCGACGTGCTGCTGTCCGGCGCTGCCTTCGCGCTGAAGAACCGGGGCCGCCGGCTCGATATCGGCTGAGATCAGGCTTTCGGCCGGCTGCCGCGCGCCATCCAGGTGATCAGGAAGCCGGCCGGTATCACCCAGGCGAAGCCCGCAACGACGTAGAAGACGAATTTCCAGAGGCCCGAGACCTCGCGCAGCTTGCCCTCGGCGATCGACATCGCGAAGAACGCGTAGATGCAGATGAAGAGGACGAGCAGCAGCGTCCCGATCAGTTTGCGCGCCGAACCTTCCATCGCCGTCCCGATTCCGTGATCGCCGCGCGGTTGTCGCGGCCGAGCCTTGGCTATATCTGTGCCGCGACATCGAAGCCAGAGCCCGCTCCCTTCAAACGGATTCGTTTGAAGGGTCAAAGCGGTCTCTATCCTTAGGAATCGATCACTGTCCTGTATTTTGATCGAACCCATCAAAATACAGCGTGATCCAGTGGCAGAGCGACATGGCGATCGCGGATCATATCGGCGTGGCGGAGCGGGCAGGGGCGGCGGGCATGCGCCCGGCCGATATCCGTGCCCTCAGGCGCTGGCTGGGGCTTCTCGCCGTGATGGTCTTTGCCATGGTGCTGGTCGGCGGCGCGACGCGCATGACCGGCTCCGGCCTCTCGATCACCGAATGGCAGCTCTTTCGCGGCGCCCTGCCGCCGATGAGCGATGCCGCCTGGCGCGAGGCCTTCGACCTCTACCGGCAGATCCCGCAATACGAGCTCCTCAACAAGGGCATGACGCTCGACGCCTTCAAGGCGATCTACTGGTGGGAGTGGAGCCATCGCCAGCTCGGCCGCCTGATCGGCATGGTGTTCCTGGCGGGCTTCGCCTGGTTCCTGGCGCGGCGGGCGCTGGATCGCGCCACCGGCTGGAAGCTCGCCGCGATGGGCGTGCTGCTCGGCCTGCAGGGCACGGTCGGCTGGATCATGGTCGCGTCCGGCCTGAAGCCCGGCATGGTCGCGGTCGCGCCCGTGAAGCTCGCGCTGCATCTGACGCTCGCCTCGCTGTTCCTCGCGACGCTGGTCGGCCTCCGGACGCGGCTCGGCGGCACGGAGCGCACCGATGCCGGCGCGAAGCGGGGCGCGAC
>JBDHTH010000318.1:0-4394 GCA_039808545.1 Phreatobacteraceae bacterium
ACCGAGGTGATCGAGCCCTTGGTCGTGGTGGTGATGCGCTCCTGCAGCGCGCCCATGTCGGTGGCGAGCGTCGGCTGATAGCCCACCGCCGAGGGGATGCGGCCGAGCAGCGCCGACACTTCCGAGCCGGCCTGGGTGAAGCGGAAGATGTTGTCGACGAAGAACAGCACGTCCTGGCCCTGGTCGCGGAACTGCTCGGCGACCGTGAGACCCGACAGCGCGACGCGCGCGCGCGCGCCCGGCGGTTCGTTCATCTGGCCGTACACCAGCGCGCATTTGGAGCCTTCGCCGCCGCCCTTCTTGTTGACGCCCGACTCGATGAACTCGTGATAGAGGTCGTTGCCCTCGCGGGTGCGCTCGCCGACGCCGGCGAACACCGAGTAGCCGCCATGGGTCTTCGCGACGTTGTTGATCAGCTCCTGGATGAGCACGGTCTTGCCGACGCCGGCGCCGCCGAACAGGCCGATCTTGCCGCCCTTGGCGTAGGGCGCCAGCAGGTCCACGACCTTGATGCCCGTGACGAGGATCTGCGCCTCGGTCGACTGCTCGGCATAGGAGGGCGCGGGCGCGTGGATCGGGCGCAGCGCCTCGCCCTTCACCGCGCCGGCCTCGTCGATCGGCTCGCCGATGACGTTCATGATGCGGCCAAGCGTCGCCTCGCCCACCGGCACCTGGATCGGCAGGCCGGTATCGGCCACGGCCTGGCCGCGCACGAGGCCTTCGGTCGAGTCCATCGCGATGGTGCGGACGGTCGATTCACCGAGATGCTGGGCGACCTCAAGCACCAGGCGATTGCCCTGGTTGTCGGTCTCGAGCGCGTTCAGGATCTCCGGCAGATGATCGTCGAACTGCACGTCGACGACGGCGCCGATGACCTGGGTGACACGGCCTTGGGTCTTGCTCATGGGTCTCAAACTCCGCTTCGCGGTTCCGGTCAGAGCGCTTCGGCGCCCGAAATGATTTCGATCAGTTCCTTGGTGATCATCGCCTGACGCGTGCGGTTGTAGACCAGCGTCTGCTTCTTGATCATCTCGCCCGCGTTGCGCGTGGCGTTGTCCATCGCGCTCATCCGCGCGCCCTGCTCGGAGGCGGCGTTTTCCAGGAGCGCCCGGAAGATCTGCGTGGCGACGTTGCGCGGCAGCAGCTCGGCAAGGATCGCATCCTCCTCCGGCTCATATTCGTAGACCGCCGAGGCGCCGGCCTTGTCGCCGTTCTTCGTCTCGAACTGCGCCGGCACGATCTGCTGCGCGGTCGGGATCTGCGAGATCACCGACTTGAACTCGGAATAGAACAGCGTGCAGACGTCGAACTCGCCGGCGTCGTACATCGCCAGCACCTTGCGGGCGATCTCGTCGGCATTGGCGAAGCCGATCGACTTCACGCCGCGCAGCTCGATCGCCTCGATGATCTGGCGCTGGAACTGCCGGCGAAGCGCCTCGTTGCCCTTCTTGCCGACGCAGATGATCTTCACCTCCTTGCCCTGCGCCATCAGCGCATTGGCCCGCTCGCGCGCCAGGCGCGCGATCGAGGAGTTGAAAGCGCCGCACAGGCCGCGCTCGGCCGTGCAGACGAGGAGGAGATGAACCTTGTCGGAACCCGTGCCGCCGAGCAGCTTCGGGGCGCCGGGGCTGCCCGCCACGCCCGCCGCGATATTGGCGAGCACGCGCTCCATGCGTTCCGCGAAGGGACGCGCCGCCTCGGCCGCCATCTGGGCGCGACGCAGCTTCGCCGCGGCGACCATCTGCATCGCCTTGGTGATCTTCTGCGTCGCCTTCACGGAGGCGATGCGGTTTCTGAGATCCTTGAGAGAAGCCATGAAGCGCTACTGTCCCGATCGATCCTAAGGGCCTGCCGCGGCCGGGCTCGTCGCCCGACCGGCGACGATCAGGCGAAGCTCTTCGCCACCTGCTCGACGACCGCCTTCAGCTTGCCGCCGGTCTCGTCCGAGAGATCCTTGGAGGTCCTGATCGCTTCCAGGATGTCGCCATGCGAGTTGCGCAGCGAGCCGAGCAGCGCGCTCTCGAACTCACGCACCTTGGCGACCGGGAGCGGGTCGAGATAGCCGTTCACGCCGGCATAGATCACCGCGACCTGCTCTTCCATCTTCAGCGGCGAGAACTGCGACTGCTTCAGGAGCTCGGTGAGGCGGGCGCCGCGGTTCAGCAGGCGCTGCGTGGTGGCGTCGAGGTCCGAGCCGAACTGTGCGAAGGCCGCCATCTCGCGGTACTGCGCCAGCTCGCCCTTGATCTTGCCCGCGACCTTCTTCATCGCCTTGGTCTGCGCCGAGGAGCCGACGCGCGACACCGAAAGGCCGACGTTCACGGCCGGGCGGATGCCCTGGTAGAACAGGTCCGTCTCCAGGAAGATCTGGCCGTCGGTGATCGAGATGACGTTCGTCGGGATATAGGCCGACACGTCGTTCGCCTGCGTCTCGATGACCGGCAGCGCCGTCAGCGAGCCCTTGCCGCGCGCGTCCGACATCTTCGCGGCGCGCTCCAGCAGGCGGGAGTGCAGGTAGAACACGTCGCCCGGATAGGCTTCGCGGCCCGGCGGGCGGCGCAGCAGCAGCGACATCTGGCGATACGCGACGGCCTGCTTGGAGAGGTCGTCATAGATGATCACGGCATGCATGCCGTTGTCGCGGAAATACTCGCCCATCGCGCAGCCCGAGAACGGCGCAAGATACTGCATCGGCGCGGCGTCCGAGGCGGTGGCGGCGACAACGATCGAATATTCGAGCGCGCCGTTCTCCTCCAGCACCTTCACGAACTGCGCGACGGTGGAGCGCTTCTGGCCGACCGCGACGTAGACGCAGTAGAGCTTCTGCTGCTCGTCGGCGCCCGCCACGTTGAGCGGCTTCTGGTTGAGGATCGTGTCGAGTGCGACGGCGGTCTTGCCGGTCTGGCGGTCGCCGATGATCAGCTCGCGCTGGCCGCGGCCGATCGGGATCAGCGCGTCGATCGCCTTCAGGCCCGTCGCCATAGGCTCGTGCACCGACTTGCGCGGAATGATGCCGGGCGCCTTCACGTCGACGCGGCGGCGCTCGGTCGCCTCGATCGGGCCCTTGCCGTCGATCGGGTTGCCGAGCGCGTCGACCACGCGGCCGAGCAGCGCCTTGCCGACCGGCACCTCGACGATCGCCTGCGTCCGCTTGACGGTGTCGCCTTCCTTGATGTCGCGGTCCGAGCCGAACACCACGACGCCGACATTGTCGATTTCGAGGTTCAGCGCCATGCCGCGTACGCCGTTGGCAAACTCGACCATCTCGCCCATCTGGACGTTGTCGAGGCCGTAGACGCGGGCGATGCCGTCGCCGACCGACAGCACCTGGCCGACCTCGGAAACCTGCGCTTCCTGGCCGAAGTTCTTGATCTGCTCCTTGAGGATCGCAGAAATCTCAGCGGCGCGGATATCCATCAGCCGACCTCTTTCATCGCATGCTTGATCGAATTGAGTTTTGTCTTGAGCGAAGCGTCGATCATGCGGCTGCCGATCTTCACGGTCAGTCCGCCGATCAACGCCGGATCGACCTTGAGGTCGACCCGGATGTCCTTGCCGACGCTGGCCTTGAGCGCCGTCTTCAGGGCCTCGATCTGCTCGGCCGCCAGCGGCCGGGCCGAGACCACCTCGGCATTCGCCTCGCCGCGCGAGCGGGCGACCATGGCGCGAAACGCCTTCGTCATGTCGGGAACCGCGAACAGGCGGCGATTGGCCGCCGCGACGCGGATGAAATTGCCCGCGAGCCCGTCGATCCCCGCCTTGGCGAGAACGGCGCTCACCGCCTTCGACTGCTCCTCGGAGGAGAAGACCGGGCTCCTGACGAGCCGCTGCAGGTCTTCGCTGCCGGCGACCAGCGCCTCGAAGCGCGTCAGCGCATCTCCGACCTTGTCGACCGATTTCTCCTCGGTCGCGAGGTCGAAAAGAGCCGTCGCATAACGTCCGGCCATGCCGGCGACGATCGGTTCTTCGTGAGCCACCCTGCCCCACTCTCAGTTTCGTGCCGGGATTCTCGCGAGGGCTCGATGAGTTCTCGCTAAGCTACTGATCCGGCAGCGGAAAATTTCATTTGTGCACCGCCGTTGCAAAACCCCAGCCCAGCGGTTGCGGGGTCATTAGCATGATGGGTTGCAAGGCGCAACACAACGACACCCCTGGATTTATCGGCGTCATAAAAAGCTCTGCGGATCGATATCGACGTCGACCCGCACCGAGCCGCGCGGCCGCGGCGCCTCGGCGAGCCAGGCGCGGACATAGGCGGCGTGGTCGACCGCGCGCTCCGTCTTCACCAGCAGGCGCTGGCGATGCAGGCCCCGCAGCACCGCGATCGGCGCCTCGGCGGGCCCGAGCACCGTGACGCCCGCGGCGGACGGCGCCACCGCGACCATGGCGCGGGC
>JBDHTH010000319.1:0-4390 GCA_039808545.1 Phreatobacteraceae bacterium
GGAGCCGCGGATCGGCGAATTTGTTGAAGCCGGTCTTGTCCCAGTCGCCGATCGAGACCGTGCCGACGACCATCAGCCCCTGCGGGGAGGCGGTGCGGTCGAAGCGCTCGCGGATGGCGTCTATCATCGTCTCCGGAACGGCGTGCCCGCCGCCCGATCCGCCGATATAGACGCAGTCCCGGTCCTTGATCAGTCCCGCCGCCGCCTCGCGGCCGATGACCTTGCCTGCCAGTTTGGTTGCCTCTGCGCTCATCTCGCTCACTCTTCGATCGGATATGGTTCGCTCACATGCTCCAGCCGATATGGCTGAGAAAGTCCTGGGTGCGCTTCTCGATGGGGTTTCCGAAGATCTGCCCGGGCGGTCCCTCCTCGACCACGCGTCCGTGGTCGAAGACGATGACCCAGTCCCCCACGCGGTTCGCGAAGCTCATCTCATGGGTGACGACGACCATCGTCATGCCTTCCTCGGCGAGCTTGCGCATGACGGCGAGAACCTCGCCGACGGTCTCCGGATCGAGCGCCGAGGTCGGCTCGTCGAAAAGCATCACCTCGGGCTTCATGGCGAGGGCGCGCGCGATCGCGACGCGCTGCTGCTGGCCGCCGGAGAGTTCGCCCGGATAGCTCTCCGCCTTGTGCTCGAGGCCGACCTTGGCGAGGAGCGCCATGCCCTCCTCGCGGGCCTGCCCGGCGCTCGTGCCGAGGACCGTCATCGGCCCCGACATGACGTTGCCGATCGCCGTCATATGGGGGAAGAGCTCGAAGCTCTGGAACACCATGCCCATGCGCCGACGCACCACCCGCGCCAGGCTCTCCTCGGCGGGCAGGGGCATGCCGTCGAAGATGACCGCGCCTTCGTCGATCGTCTCGAGCTTGTTGGTGCAGCGCAGGAGCGTCGACTTGCCGGAGCCGGAGGGCCCGATCAGGCACACCACCTCGCCGGGGAAGACCTGCGCGACCACGCCGTTAAGCGCCGTGAAGGAGCCGAAGCGCTTGACGACGCGGTCATAGACGACGATCGGCTCCCGCCCCTCGGATTTGGGCCGGATCGGGGTCGCTTGTGCTTCGCTCATTCCACGACCCCGTATTTGCGGTGCAGCCAGTCGACAAGCTTGGCTTGCGGGTACCCCATCGCCCAGTAGATCACCGCCATCGCGGTCAGGATCTCCAGGACGCGGAAGGTGGTGGTGCGTATCTGGAGCGCCGTGAAGGCGAGCTCGTGGACGCCGATAACCGAGACCAGCGAGGTGTCCTTGAACAGCGACACCCAGGTGTTGGCGAGGATCGGCAGCACGCGGCGGCCGGCCTGCGGCAGGATGATTTTCCGCATCACCTGCGCCCGGCTCATGCCGAGCGCGAGCGCCGCGTCGCTCTGGCCGCGGCGGATCGAGTTCACGCCGGCGCGGAAGGTCTCGGCGTTGTAGGCCGAGATGATCAGCGACAGGGAGAGCAGCCCCGCCCAGAAGGGCGGCAGCCGGAGATCGAGCAGCAGCGGCAGGACGTAGTAGACCCAGAAGGCGAGGAGGATCAGCGGGATGTTGCGCGCTACCTCCACGTAGACGGTACCGATCGCGTTGAGCGTGCGGTTCGGCGCCACACGCAGCAGCATGATCAGGATGCCGCCCGGGATCGAGACCGCCATCGTCAGGACGGTTAGCAGGACGGTCGTCCTGGCGCCGTCCAAGAGAGCCGGCAGCGAGGCCCAGAGCACAGACCAGTCGAAGGTCATGACCGCCCCAGCTTCGCGACACGGCGGTAGATCAGGTCGACGCCGCGGGTCAGGGGGAAGATGATCAGGAAATAGAGGACGATCGCCACAGTGAAGACCTCGATCGGGCGATAGGTCTGCGCCGAGATCGTGGTCGAGCGATAAAGATATTCCGGCACCGCGATGACGGAGGCCACGGCCGAATCCTTGACGATGATGGCGAGCATGGAGCCGTAGGACGGCAGGATGCGGACGGTTGCCTGGGGGAGGATGATTCGCCGGATCACGGCGGCGCGGCTCATGCCGAGCGCCAGCCCGGCCCGCATCTGTCCGCTGCGCACCGAGGTGATGCCGGCGCGCGCGATCTCCGACATGTAGGCGGACGCGTGCAGGGACAGCGCGACCAGCGCGGCCCAGAAGGGCGGCAGGCTCAGCCCGGCGATCAGCGGAAAGGCGAAATACGTCCAGACCAGGACGACCAGCACCGGCATGGCCCGGATGGAATCGACATAGAAGGCGATTGCCGGCTTCAACGGCTGCGGCCCGTATACGCGCAGCAGCGCGAGGGCCGTGCCGAACAGCGTCGCCGCGATGGCGGTCAGAAGCGACAGCGACATCGTCATGCCGAGCCCGAGCGCCAGGTAGCGCCAGTTGCTGGCCACGGGGCCGAAATCGAACTCCATGGAACGCGATCATCCGGAGAAAGGAATGGCCGGGAGGCTGGCGGCGAGGCCCGCCAGCCGGCATGTCGGAGCGGGCGGGAGCGCCGTGCGCTCCCATTCGTTCCTCAGAGCTTGTCGGCGATGATCTTCTGCTCGACCTGCTTCAGCTCGGGGGACATCTCGTCGGCGAGCGCCTGAAGCCATTTGCGGAACGCATCCTGGCCCTTGTCGATGCCGTAGCCGATGGCCGCCGCCTTTTCCTGACTGTCCTGGCAGTTGTTCTCCTTCGGCAGGGCGATCAGGCCCTTCACGGTCTTCGACAGCCGCGGCCACTGGATGCGATTGATCGGGGCGACGTCGGAGCGGCCGGCCATGATCTCCTCGATCGGGGTCGGGCTGCTGGAGATCATGCCCTTGAGCTGGGCCTTCGGGAACCGCTCCTTCGTCCACGCCTCCTCGGGAGCGCCGATCAGATAGGCGACCGTGACGCCGGCGGCATTCAGCTCGTCGACGGTCTTCGCGTTGGCGATCTTCTTGTTGGAGGCGAGCCCGTACATGCACACCGAGCTCGTCGAGTAGTTGACGAAGTCGATGACCTTCTTGCGCTCCTCGGACTCGGCCAGCGGCGTGACCGTGATGTCGATCTGGTTGGCCGCGAGCGCCGGCACCTTGGTCTCGTGGCTGACCGCGACGAGATCGAGCTTCACGCCGAGGGCATCGGCCGCCTTCTTGGCGAGCACCCAGGCCGGGCCTTCCCATGGCTCGCCCGAGCCGGTGGTGTTCTCGATGAGCCAGGGCGGATTGGTCAGAACGCCGATGCGCAGCTTGCCGGACGCCTTGATGGCGTCGATGCGCGGGCTGACGCCGGGAGCCGGGACATCCGCGGCCAGCGACGCTCCGGTCGAGGCGAGCAGGCCGGCCGCCAGCAGCGCTGCTCCGATGAGACGCGACTTCATCACCTTAGCTTCCTCCCGTTATTTTTGATTGAACGATCTAGCAATGCATTTTTTGCCACGTCAAGGCGGTTGATTTTATAAATTTCGGATGAAATGGAATTTCTTCTGTGTGGGAAGCATTTTTTGTGCGTCATATGATGGCTCCATGCTAGAACGATCTAGCAAGGTTGTAGCAGACTGGCCATGCATCCGGTTTTCTGCGAGTTTCGGACGGCATGTCACCCGCGATGCGCTGCCGGCCAAGAATTGAGCGAACCCTGAGATGACCGGCCGGCTTCCCCGAAACGTCACCATCAACGACGTTGCCAGCCATGCCGGGGTCTCACGCTCCACGGTTTCGCTGGTGCTGCGGCAAAGCAGCCGCATCCCGCCGGAGACGTCGGCGCGCGTCGAGGCTTCGATGCGGGCGCTCGGCTATACCTACAACCGCGCGGCCGCCAATCTGCGCAGGCGCACCTCGGAGGCGGTGGGCGTCATCATCAACGACATCCGCAACCCGTTCTTCGCCGAGATGATCGCCGGCATCCAGGACGTCTTCGACGAGCGCGGGCTGCTGATCTACCTGGTCGAGGCCTCCAACAAGCTCGATCGCCAGGATCGCCTGCTGACCTCGCTCATCGAGCACGACGTGGCCGGCGTTATCCTCAGCCCCGTGACCGACACGCCGCCCGAATTCGTCGCAAGGCTGCGCGACACCAGGCTGAGGGTCTGCCTGGCAGCCCGTTCCATGCCCGCATCCGGCTTCGACTTCGTCGGCGCCAACAATGTCGAGGCGGCACGGCTGGCGACGGAGCACCTTATCGGGCTGGGCCATCGGCGCATCGCCTTCCTTGGAGGAGAGCAGGCGAGCCTCATCCGCAACGACCGGCTGGCCGGATATTTCTCGACGCTCGACCGGCACGGCATCCGCTTCGATCCGGATCTTTGCAGCGCCAGCCTTCCCGGCCGCGACACGGCGCTCGCGGACATGAATCGGGTGCTGGACCTGCCGGATCCGCCGACCGCGGCCGTCTCCTACAACGACTACGTCGCCGTTTCCTCGATGCCGGCGCTGCGGGCGCGCGGCA
>JBDHTH010000320.1:0-4389 GCA_039808545.1 Phreatobacteraceae bacterium
GCCGGCCGGCCGGCGGTCGAGCCCCCGTCCGTGCCGCCATCCTCCTTCCGGAGGAGGCCGGCCGCCCTGCCGGAGGGGATTTCACGTCGCCATGCGTTGAGGATCTTGCCCGGCACGTGCCAAAGGGCCTATCGACAATCGGAACGAGAGATGAGCCGTCAACCGTGAACCACATGCAGTGGCCGACCGACTCGAACGCGGCCAGCGGTCGGCAGCGGCGGCTGTCGCTGCGCGATCAGGCCTATGAGGCGATCAAGCAGCGGATCATCACCTGCGAGCTGAGACCCGGCGAGGTCCTGAGCGAGGCGGTGGTGAGCGAAGGGCTCGGCATCGGCCGCACGCCCGTGCGGCAGGCCATCGACCGCCTGGCCGGCGACGGCCTCGTCGAGATCATGCCGCGCAAGGGCAGCATCGTGAAGCCGGTGACGCTCGACGAGATCTTCAACATCATCGATGTCCGCGTCGTGAACGAGACCTTCTGCGTGCGCGCAGCGGCCGCCGGGGCCGACAGCGAGTTCATCGCGGCCATCACGGCCAATCTCGAGGCCATGCGCCAGGCCGTCAGGGCGCACGAGATCGAAACCCTCGCGCAGCTCGACCGCGCGTTCCACGTCATGATCGCGGGCGCGACGCATAACCCGATCATGGCGGATCTGCTGCGCAACCTGCACGAGCGCTCGGCGCGGCTGTGGTTCATCTCGCTGCGCGCCAACGAGCACCATCTCAAGGTTTGCGACGAGCATGCCGCGATCGTCGAGGGCATCGTCTGCCAGGATCCGGATCGCGCCGCGGGCGCCATGCAGGCGCATATCGAATCGTTCCGCAACAATATCACGCGCCATCTCTGACGGGTTGCCCGCCGCAGTGCCGCGGCGCGCAGTGGCTTTTTAAAAAATCTATCTTATATAATGTGAAACGTGAAAAGCCGCGCGCGCCGGCTGCGGCGCGACGATAGGAATGCAATCTTGGAGGCGGCCATGCGGAACGCGGCTGACCGATTGACCGTCTCGAAACCGGCCCTGCTCGATCAGGGCGATGATCGGAAGTTCCGTGCCTTGCTCTATGATTTTTTCGCTTTCGGCAGCAGCCTCGAAGCGGCGCGCGCGACATTCGGGAGCCATATCGGCCTGTCGCCGACCCAGTACCTCGCGCTGATCGCGATCTCGCAAGCGCCGGAGGACGAGCCGGTCGGCGTCAGCTCGGTCGCCAGGCGATTGCAGCTCAGCGGCGCCTTCGTGACCATCGAGATCAACAAGCTGGTCGCCGAAGGGCTTGTCGAGAAGCAGTCTGATCCGCAGGACGGGCGGCGGGTGCGGCTGCGCATCACCGAGGCGAGCCGGGAGCGGCTCGTGCGGCTGGCGGCGTTGCAGAAGCCGGTCAACGACGCGCTGTTCGGCGCGTTGAACGCCGAGGAGTTTGACACGCTCGCCCAATTGATGCGGCGTCTCGCGAATGGCGGTGGCCGCGCCGTGGAGATCGCCAGCCATCTCGAGGCGAGCCTGAGGTTGGAGCAGGAAGCTGCCGTCGCTTCGCCGCCGAGCCCGGTCGGCCGGGCGAGCGGGAGGCGTTCCAACTAGACTGCTCCGCCAACCCGGCGGGATCGCGCGCCGAGGCGGCGTCGATCGACGGCGCGTTTTCGGGCCGATCGCGCGCTGCTACGCTTTCCCGCGAAGCGGACGCGGGGAGGCTTCCACGATGCGGTTGGACTTTATCGGGCTCGAGGCCTTCGTGGCGATCGCCGAGCGCGGCAGCTTCCGGGCCGCGGCCTCCCATCTCAACCTCTCGCAGACCGCGCTCAGCCACCGCATCCGCAAGCTCGAGGATGCGGTCGCGACCCAGCTTCTTCTGCGCACCACGCGCCAGGTCATGCTGACGCCGGCCGGGGCCGCCCTTCTGCCGAAGGCGCGCCGATTGTTCGACGAGCTCGGCATGACGATCGGCGCCTTGCGCGACTCGGCGGCCCGCTCCGAAACGCAGGTCGCGGTCGCCTGCCTGCCGACGGTCGCGATGCAATGCCTGCCGGGCGCGATCGCGGCTTTCGCGCGGCTGCGCGGCGAGGTCGAGGTCAAGGTCTTCGACAATTCCGCGGCCGAGATCGCGGAGCGTGTCCGCGCCGGCGACGCCGCCTTCGGCATCACGATCATGGCGGCCAACCGCGTCGAGCTCGAGATGAAGCCGGTTGTCCGCGAGCCTTTCGTCCTCGTCTGTCATCGCGATCTCGCGGCCGCGCGTTTCGCAGCGGGCAAGGCGCTAGCCTGGGCCGATATCGCGGATCTGCCGCTGGTGCGCGTCAGCGCCGAGACCGGCAACCGCATTCTGATCGACGACGCGCTCGGCGCGCGGCGCGAGGCGCTCACATGGCGCTACGAGGTGCAGCGCGTGACGACCGCCATAAGCCTGGCGCGCGCCGGACTCGGCGCCGCCGTGGTGCCGCAGCTCGGATTCGATGCGGCCGGCGCGGCCGAGCTGGTGGCGATCCCCCTGCGGGCGCCCGCCGTATCGCGCACGCTGGGCCTCGTGACCGCGAAAGGCGTGCCGTTGCGGCCGGCCGCCCAGCAATTCGCCGAACTGGTGATGCGCGCGCTGAAAGCGACGCTTGCCTCCGATAAGTGAAACAATTGCATCTATCGGTTCGAACTAATCATTTGTTTCAGCAATAGGACGGCGCGCATAGTCCGGGCGATCGGGGAGACGCTGATGCCCGCCGCCAATGTCCAGCATATCGCCTTCATCGGCTTCGGAGAGGTCGGGCAGACCTTCGCGCGCGGCCTGCTGGCTTGCGACGGCGTCCGCGTGTCGGCCTTCGACATCCTGGCGGCCGACGGCGCCGGCGGCGCGATCCGGGAGCGCGCGGCGGCGCTCGGCGTCCGGCTCGCGGAATCGTCCGGCATGGCGGTCCGCGATGCCGGCATCGTCATTTCGGCCGTGACCGCCTCGCAGGCCGAAAGCGTCGCCGCCTCGGCCAGCGCCTTCCTGAGGCCTGGACAGGTCTTTCTCGACGTCAACTCGGCCGCGCCCGCGACCAAGCAGCGGGCGGCGGCGCGTGTCGGGGCGGCTGGCGCGCATTACGTCGAAGGCGCCGTGATGGCGCCGGTGCTGAAGCCCGGCCTCGCGGTCCCGATCCTGGCGGGCGGCCCGCACGCGGCCGAGACCGCGGAGGTGCTCAACCGGCTCGGCATGAACCTTACCGCGGTCGCTGCCGAGCATGGCGTTGCCTCCGCGATGAAGCTCTGCCGGAGCATCGTCATCAAGGGGCTGGAGGCGCTGATGGTCGACTGCGCGGCCGCCTCCGAGGCGTGGGGCGTGAAGCGGGAGGTCTTCGCCAGCCTTGCCGAAAGCTTTCCGTCGATCGACTGGCACGCTTTGGCCGAAAGCATGCGCGAGCGGGTCACCACCCATGGGATCCGTCGTTCCGACGAGATGCGCGAGGCCGGCGAGATGCTGGCGTCGCTTTCGCTGGATCCTTCCCTCGCCAATGCGGTCGCGGACGCGCAGCGGCGCGGCGCGCGCCCGAAGACGGGAGGGTAAGCCGATGCAAACCGGCGTTCCCTGCATGCTGATCCGCGGCGGCACCTCGAAAGGCGCCTACTTTCTGGCGTCCGACCTGCCGGGCGACACAGCGGCGCGCGACCGCTTCCTTCTGGCCGTGATGGGCTCGCCAGACAGGCGCCAGGTCGACGGGCTCGGCGGCGCCCATCCGCTGACCAGCAAGGTGGCGATCGTGTCGCGCTCGGACCTGCCCGGCTGCGACGTCGACTTCCTGTTCGCACAGGTCGGCGTCGACACCGCGACGGTCGATACGACGCCGAATTGCGGCAACATCCTCGCCGGCATCGGCCCCTTCGCGATCGCCCGCGGGTTGGTGGAGCAGCCGTCGGGCGGCAAGGCGGTCGTGCGCGTCCGCACGCTCAATACCGGCACGATCGCGGATCTTGAGATGGAGACCGCGGAGGGCGAGGCCCGCGTGGAGGGAACGGCACGGATCGACGGCGTGCCCGGCACGGCGGCGCCGATCAACATTGCGTTCCGCGACACCGCCGGCTCGGTCTGCGGCGCCCTTCTGCCGACCGGCAACGTGGTGGACATGGTCGACGGCGTTGCCGTGACGCTCATCGATAACGGCATGCCGGTGATCGTGCTGCGCGCCGCCGATGTCGGCAGAACCGGGCACGAGCCGCACGAGGCGCTGAACGCCGACCAGGCGCTGAAGGCGCGGATCGAGCGCATCCGCCTGGCGGCGGGGCCGCTGATGAACCTCGGCGACGTCTCGAAGAAGGTCGTGCCGAAGATCGCCCTCGTGGCGCCGCCAAAGGATGGCGGCACGCTCGCGACGCGCAGCTTCATCCCGCATGAATGCCACGCCGCCATCGGCGTCTTCGCGGCCGTGAC
>JBDHTH010000321.1:0-4386 GCA_039808545.1 Phreatobacteraceae bacterium
CGGCTCGTCGGCGGGAATGGCATGCGGCTTCTTGCCGGCCACCGCCTTGGCGATCGCCGCGATATGGGCGGGCGTCGTGCCGCAGCAGCCGCCGACGATGTTGACGAGGCCGGAAGCCGCGAATTCCTCGATCAGCTCGGCGGTCGCCTCCGGGCTCTCGTCGTAGAGGCCGAAGGCGTTGGGCAGGCCGGCATTGGGATAGGCGCAGACCAGCGTGTCGGCGATGCGTGCGATCTCGGCGATATGGGCGCGCATCTCCTTGGCGCCGAGCGCGCAGTTGAGGCCGATCGACAGCGGCTCGGCGTGGCGCAGCGAATACCAGAAGGCGGTCGGCGTCTGGCCCGAGAGGGTGCGGCCCGACAGGTCCGTGATGGTGCCCGAGATCATCACGGGCCAGCGCGCGCCGCGCGCCGCAAACAGCTCCTCGATCGCGAAGACTGCCGCCTTGGCGTTCAGCGTGTCGAAGATCGTCTCGACCAAGAGGATGTCGGCGCCGCCGTCGAGAAGGCCCCTCGCCTGCTCGCCATAGGCGAGGCTAAGCTCGTCGAAGGTCACGGCGCGGAAGCCCGGATTGGAGACGTCCGGCGAGATCGAGGCGGTGCGGTTGGTCGGCCCGAGCGCACCCGCTACGAAGCGGCGGCGGCCGTCCTCCTTCTCGACGATGCGCGCCGCCTCGCAGGCGATGCGGGCGCCCTCCAGGTTCAGCTCGTAGGCCAGCGCCTCCATGCCGTAATCGGCCTGGGCGATGGTGGTGGACGAGAAGGTGTTGGTCTCGACGATGTCGGCGCCGGCCCGGAAATAGCTCGCATGCACGTCGCGGACGATGCGGGGCTGCGTCAGGGTAAGGAGGTCGTTGTTGCCCTTCAGGTCGCGCGGCCATTCGGCGAAGCGCGTCCCCCGGAAATCGGCCTCCGAGAGCTTGTAGTTCTGCAATTCGGTGCCCATGGCGCCGTCGAGCACCAGGATGCGCTCGGCCGCGAGGCGGCGCAGCTCGGCTTCGGTCTCGCTGATCTTGTGGCTCATCGGCGTCTCCTATGCGGCGACCGGCACCGCCGGGCGCACGCCCAGCAGGTGGCAGATCGCGAAGACCAGATCGGCCTTGTTCATCGTGTAGAAATGGAAATCCGTGACGCCGCGGTCGACGAGGTTGAAGACCTGCTCGGCGCAGACCGCTGCCGCCACCAGGCGGCGGGTGGTCGGGTCGGCGTCGAGCCCGTCGAAGCGATGGGCCAACGTGGAGGGCACGTGCGTGCCGCAGGCGGCCGCGAACCGGGTCATCTGCTTGAAGTTCTGAACGGGGAGGATGCCGGGCACGATCGGCACATCGATGCCCGCCGCGCGAACGCGGTCGAGATAGCGGAAATACATGTCGTTGGAGAAGAAGAACTGGGTGATGGCGCGCGTCGCGCCGGCATCGACCTTGCGCTTCAGCGTCTCGATATCGGCTTCGAGCGAGGGGCTCTCGGGATGCTTCTCGGGATAGGCCGAGACCGAGACCTCGACATCGCCATGGGCGCGGATCGCCGCCACCAGCTCGTCGGTCTGCTGGTAGCCGCCCGGATGGGGCGCATAGGCGCTCCCGAGGCCGGCGACCGGATCGCCGCGCAGCGCCACGATGTGGCGCACGCCGGCCTCGCGATAGGCGTCGACGACCGCGTCGACATCGCCGCGCGTCGCATCGACGCAGGTCAGATGCGCGGCCGGCTTCAAATGGGTCTCGCTGACGATGCGCGCCACGGTCGAATGGGTGCGCTCACGGGTCGAGCCGCCGGCCCCGTAGGTCACGGAGACGAAGCGCGGGTTGAGCGGGGCAAGCCGCACGATGCTCTCCCACAGCGCCTTCTCCATCTCGTCGGTCTTCGGCGGGAAGAACTCGAAGGAGACGCTGAGCTGGCGGCCGCGGCCGGCCTGCGGATCGTGGAGGGCGTTCATGGACAAACCTTTGCTCATCAGGCGAGTGCGGCCGTATCGGCGAGCAGCAGGCGCGGATCGCGCGCCAGCCACAGATTGACGGTGAGGCCCTTGGTATCGGCCGCGCCGCCGGGCGCCAGCGCCTTGGTGGCGACGAGATCGAGGCCGGCCGCCGCGAGCCAGTCGCCGACCGTTTCCTCGGCGAAGCCGAGCCGGCGATGGGCATGCGCGTCGCGCAGGAATTCGAGCTCGTGCGGGGCGAAATCGACGACCAGCAGCCGCCCGCCCGGGCGCAGCACGCGAGCCGCCTCCTTCAGCGCGCGGGCCGGATCGTCGAGGAAATGCAGCACCTGGTGCACGATCACCAGATCCTGCGAGCCGCGCGGCAGCGGCAGGCTGTAGATGTCGCCCTGCCGGACCGTGCAGTTCCTCAGGCCGGCGCGCTCCAGATTGGCGCGGGCGATCGCCAGCATCTCGGTCGACTGGTCGATGCCGAGGCCGCGCTCGGCGGCCGGGCCGAGCAGTTCCAGAATGCGGCCGGTGCCTGTGCCGAGATCGAGCAGCGCGCGATAGGGAAAGTCCCCGACCGCCTCGATAATCGCATCCTCGACCGCCTTCTCGGAGACGTGCAAGGCGCGGATCTCGTTCCAGTTGCGGGCGTGGCGGTCGAAATAGCGCTCGGCGGCGCGCGAGCGCTCGGCGCGGATATGGTCGAGCCGCTCGCGGTCGCGCGCCAGGATCGGATCGGCGGGATCGAGCAGCGCGACGAGGCGTCGCGCCATGCCCTCGGCCGCCCCTTCGAGGCGGAAGAAGGCCCAGGCCCCCTCGCGGTGGCGTTCCACGAGGCCGGCCTCGGCCAGCAGCTTCAGATGCCGCGAGATGCGCGGCTGCGACTGGCCGAGAATCTCGACGATCTCACTGACGGTGAGCTCACCCTCGGCGAGCAGCGCGATCAGGCGGAGGCGGGTCTCCTCCGCGCTGGCCTTGAGGCCCGCGAGAGCATCGGCAAATGTGGAACCGGGAGAATTGCGCAGCATCGAAGGCTCCAACGACATAAAGATATATTTATATCGATATCGGAGACTGTGCAAGCGTCGAGCTGTGCCTCGATGGGCCGGAGCCCATTGGACGCTGAGTCAAAAGCGAAGGCCCGGCGCGTTCTGCAGCCGGGCCCCCCGTTCTTCAAATCGCAATGAAAATCGAGTCATCGCATGCAGCCAGCGCCATATGCGCCGTGCCGGTGATCGAACTTCAGGACTGAACACTTACGCCGTCGCGCCCATTCGAGGCTTGAAACGCCGATTCAAAGATCGGCCGGCCGGATTGGCGATGCCCGATGGCGGGCGGTTCGGCGAATATACGCAAGATCCAAATCTACGCTTCGGATCCTTAAGTCCGCTTGCAAGATCGAAGTCTGCTCGGGACGCGCTTCACTTAAGGCGGCGCGTTCCAATCGCTAAGGTTCGAACGGCCATCGACCAGAGCTGGCGATGCCATCAAAACGCTGTTTCGGCTCATAAAGCGCCGAGAACGATAGCGCCTATGAACACGAAGGCGGCACAGACCGCCAAGACGTTGATCTTCACGGCAAGGTCCACGGTCAGCCTCTTCCGTTGTTGACCCGATCTTAAACATAGATCCGATCGACAACGCGTCAAAGGGGGCCAAGGCCCCAAGACGCTGCGGACGGTTGACAAATGCGGTTAGGGAAAATGGCAAATATCTGAAAATATTGCGACATTTTCACCGATCACCGCCCGCAAAATTTTTTAACAATGCGTTACTTGGCTCGATCCAAGCCGGCCGGGCACCTCATCGCGCCAGCGCCTTCTCGACGAAATCGGCGGCCGCGAGCAGCCGCTGGTCGCGCGCGAAGCGGCCGACGAGCTGGATGCCGACCGGCAGCCCGCTCGCCCCCGTCAGCCCCGGCACCGACACGGCGGGCGTGCCGACCAGCGTCCACAGGCGGTTGAAGACCGAGTTGCCGGTCGATTGGAGGCCGGCCGGCGCCTCGCCGGGGGCCGCGAAGGTGATCAGCGCGTCATACGCCTCGGTCGCCTCGGCGAGGCGCCGGCGCGCGTCGCGCACGGTCCGGCGGGCCATGTCGTAGGCCTCATGCGGAATCGCGAGGCCCGCCTCCAACTGCTCCGCGAGCAGGCTACTCAATTGCGCGCGATGGTGATCGAGCTCCCAGCCGAGCGCCCGGCAGGCCTCGTAGTCCTGGATGGTGCCATGCGCCTCATGGGCGGCGGTGAGCGCCTCCGGCCAGGCGAAATCCGTCACGCTGGCGCCGGCCCGCTCGGCGCGCGCGACAGCCTCCTCCAGCGCCTGCGCGGCATCGGGCGCGGCCTCCTGCGCATAAGGCGGGCGGGCGATCGCGAGGCGCGGCGGGCGAGCTTCCTGGCGATCCGTGCGCAGCGGCCGGCCGGTCAGCGCCTCGGCCGCGAAGGCGACATCGGCGACGGAGGCGGCGAA
>JBDHTH010000322.1:0-4382 GCA_039808545.1 Phreatobacteraceae bacterium
GCGACGCCCGGCCGCATCAGCGGGAAGGTCACGGTCAGGAAGGTCGTCCAGCGCTTGGCGCCGAGCGTCTGCGAGGCTTCCTCCAGGCTCGGCGCGATGCCCTGCACGACGCCGATCAGCACCAGGAAGGCGATCGGCGTGAAAGCGAGCACCTGCGCGATCAGCACGCCCCACAGCCCGTAGATCCAGCGCGACTGCGGAATGCCGAACCACTCCCACAGGATCGCCGAGACCGCGCCGGAGCGGCCGAACAGCAGGATCAGCGCGAGGCCGATCACGAAGGGCGGCGTAATGATCGGCAGCACCGTCAGCACGCGCAGCAGCGGCTTGAACTTGAAGCCGGTCCGGAGCGCGATCAGCGCGAAGGCGAGGCCGAGCAGCGTCGTCGCGACGCCGACCAGCAGCGCCAGGAACAGCGTGTTCCAGGCGACCCCGCAGCGCAGCGAGGAATAGACGCAGTCGAGGCCCCAGATCGAGCGGTCGAAGAATTTCTCGAAGAACAGGCCGATCGCCAGCGCGCCGGCATTGTCCTGGAAGGCGCTGGCGAGGATCTTCAGGATCGGGAAGAAGACGAAGAGGCCGATCAGCGCCAGGATCATGCCGATCGCCGAGCAGGTGAAGAGGTCGCCGCGGCAGAAGCCGCGATAGCCGAGGCCGTGGCAGAGGAAGAGCAGGAAGGCCGCGCCGGTCGCGGCCGCGCCCCAGCCCATGCCGGCCTGCGTCAGCCCGCCAAAATATTGCGATATGGCGTTGGCATCGGGCCTCAGGCCGATCGAGAAGCCCTGCACCGTCATCCAGACGAGGCCGAGGAGGCCGCCCGCGACGAGCAGGTCCGAAAGGGCCTTTCCCTGCGCCTTGCGGAGCCATGCCCAGGTCGCGAAGGCGAGCGGCACGAGAAGCGGCAGCAGCCAGCCCTTGGCGCCCGACAGGCTGAGCGCCAGCGCGTTGCCGGCATCGCCGAGCGGGTAGCCCGCGAAATGCTGCAGCAGGCTCGCCTGATCGTCGAGCCCGTACCAGGGCAGCACCGCGAAGCCGATCCAGCCGAGGAGGACCACGAGCTTGGTCGACTTGTTCATCGCCTTCCCCCGCCGCGCGCCATCGGGAAAACAGCGGCCGGAATCATGTCGATCCCGGCCGGTCGAGCCTTATTTCGGCAGGTTCTTCACTTCCTTGTCCCATTTCGACAGGAGGCGGGTGCGCTCCGCCGAGGAGCCGTATTTCACGAAGTCGTAGTCGATCAGCTTGATGTCGGAGAGCTTGGGCGACTGCGGCGAGATCGGCGCGTCCTTGTTGGAAGGCACCTGGTAGGACTTCGCGGGCGCCGCGAGCGCCTGCGCGGCCGGCGTCAGCGCCCAATCGTAGAACTTCTTGGCGTTCTCGACGTTGCGCGCGCCCTTGATGATCGACATCGAGCCGATCTCGTAGCCGGTGCCCTCGCAGGGCGCGACCGGCTTGATCGGCGCGCCGTCGACCGCGAACACCACCGCGTCGTGGATGAAGACGATGCCGGCCGTCGTCTCGCCCAGGCTGGTCGCCTTGGCGGGGGCGGCGCCCGATTTCGTGTACTGGTTGATGTTCTTGTGCAGGGCCTTCAGGTAGTCGAAGCCCTTATCCTCGCCCATGAGCTGCACGATGGTGGCGAGCAGCGTATAGGCGGTGCCGGACGAGTTCGGGTCGGCGACCTGCACCTCGTCCTTCAGCTTCGGGTCGAGGAGATCGGCCCAGCAGGCCGGCGCCTTGATGCCGAGCTTCTTCACCTGCTCGGTGTTGTAGCCGAAGCCGAGGGCGCCGGCGTAGATGCCGACGGTCCGGCCCTTGGCGGCCTTCCACTGCTTGATCGCCCAATCCTGCAGATTCTTGTTGTTGGGCGATTCATAGGGCAGCGTCAGGTCCTCGTCGGCGGCCTGCAGATGCGGGTCACCGGTGCCGCCCCACCAGATGTCGGCGCGCGGATTGTCCTTCTCGGCCTTCAACTGGGCGAAGATCTCGCCGGCCGATTTGCGGGTCATCGAGACCTTGATCCCCGTCTCCTTCTCGAAGGCGTTGACCATGGCGCGGCACCATTCCTCCTGGACGCCGCAATACATGACGAGCTGACCCTGCGCGGCGGCGCGCTCGGCCGCGAGGCCAGACACACCGAGGGCAAGACCCAGCGCCGTGACGGCGCCGAAAAGCTTACGACGATCGACCATTCCGTTCCTCCCGAACCACGGTTCGAATTATGACACTTTTATGATTGGGCCCATTTGGAACCGACCCGGAAGGCCGCGTCAATCGGCCATCCGGCGAATCCTCAGGCTAGTCCCGCAACATCCTGAAGCGTGCGTGCGAGGCCGGGCGTGCAGCGAAGGATGCTGTTCCCCTCAGTCAGCGCCTCGCCGGCGAAGAAATCGCTGACATGGGCGCCCGCCTCGGTGGCGACGACCAGGGCGGCCGCCACGTCCCAGGCATTGATGTGATGCTCGGCATAGCCGTCGGTATGGCCCGCCCCGACCCGCGCGAGGCCCAGCGCGCCCGAGCCGCAGCGCATCGGGCTGATGCCGGCCGCAAGCGCCCGCGTCACCATGCCGACATAGGCCTCGGCGGGGCGGCGGTTCGACCAGCCGAACTCCACCGCCGACAGGCGCGGATCCGCCGTCTCGGCGACGCGGATCGGCTTGCCGTTCAGCGTCGCGCCCTGGCCGCGCCGGGCGAAATAGACTTGGCCCTGGGCCGGCGCGACGATGGCGCCGATCTCCGGCACGCGGCCGACGACCACGCCGACCGACACGCACCAGATCGGCGAGCCATGCGCGAAATTCGCGGTGCCGTCGATCGGGTCGACGATCCAGCGGATCTCCGAGTCGCCCGAAACGCCGTCCTCCTCGCCGACGAAGGCGTCGTCCGGGAAGGCTTCGGCGACGCGCTTGCGGATCAGCTTCTCGACCGCGCCGTCAGCCTCGGTCAGCCAGTCCTGGAAGCCCTTCATCTTGGTGCCGAGGGCCTCGCGATTGCCGAAGAAGGTCATGGCCAGATGGCCCGCCTCGGTGGCGATCGAGAGTGCGGCGTGGGCGCGCTGCGCCATGGCGCGGTCGGACGTGTCGGCTTTGGTCATCGGGACGGTTCCGTATTGTCGAATTGCGAGGAGATACTAAAGCCGCACGGGCTTGCCGGTCTGCGAGGCCTTGGTCGCGGCGTCGGCGAGGCGCTGGGCCGCGAGCCCGTCGGCGCCGGTCGGGTTCGCGGGGCCCTTGCCGGAAGCGGCCGCCACGAAAGCGTCGAGCTCAGCGCGGTAGGCGGCCGCGTAGCGCTCCAGGAAGAAGGGCAGCACCGGATCGGCATGGAAGCCATCGGCGGTCGCGAGTTCGACCGTCGTCGGCTGCACGTTGCCGGCCCGCAGCATGCCCTTGGCGCCGTGCACCTCGATGCGCTGGTCGTAGCCGTAGGTGGCGCGGCGCGAATTGGAGATCTGGGCGATCCGGCCGCTCGCGGTCTTCAGCAGCACGGCGGCGGTATCGACGTCGCCGGCCGCGCCGATCGCCTTGTCGACCAGCGCGGAGCCGACCGCATGGACCTCGACCGGCTCCTCGCCGAGGAGGAAGCGGGCCATGTCGAGATCGTGGATCATCATGTCGCGATAGAGTCCGCCGGACCGCGCCGAATATTCGGCGGGCGGCGGGGAGGGATCGCGCGACAGGATGGTGACGAGCTCGACCGCGCCGATCTCTCCCGCATCGATGCGGCGCTTGAGCGCCGCGAAATTCGGGTCGAAGCGGCGGTTGAAGCCGATCATCAGCACGGTGCCGGCCTTCTCGACGATCCCGAGCGCCTTGGCGATGCGGCGGGCATCGAGGTCGACCGGCTTCTCGCAGAACGCGGCCTTGCCGGCCTTCGCGGCCTTCTCGACATAGTCCGCATGGGTATCGGTCGGCGAGCAGATGAGCACCGCGTCGATGTCCTTGGCGGCGAGGATCGCCTCGGCGTCCCGCATTTCGGCGCCGGTGTCGGCGGCGAGCGATTTCGCGGCCTTGGCGACCGCGTCGGCGACCGCGACGAGCCGCGCGCCCGGATGCGCCGCGGCGTTGCCCGCATGGATGCGGCCGATCCGGCCCGCGCCCAGCACCCCGATCCTCACCAAGACCGCCTCCCCCGTCGTTGCGGCGCCACGCTAGAGCAAAGTCGGATCGGATGGAATTGCCCGATCGGACAATCCCATCCGCCGCGACAGCAAGGGAACGATGAGGAAGAAGGCGAAGTAGAGGGCCATCAGCAACGGCAATTCCCAGGATCCGAGGTCGTCCGACGGGAGGGCCGCCAGATAGCCGAAGCCGATCCAGACGCAGGCAAGGGCGCAGCAGGCGAGCCGCCATGCCGAGGGCCGCCGGCCGAGGCGCAGCCGCTCG
>JBDHTH010000323.1:0-4380 GCA_039808545.1 Phreatobacteraceae bacterium
GCCCGTCACGCGCTTGTTAGCGCGACCGGCAGGCCTGCCATGACCTTGCCGCATCCGCCATGCTACAAAGGGGAGCGGGCGGAAGGAGGCAGGATAGCCATGGCCAGTCTGGCGCGCGGTCGCGCAGTTTCGGCGATTCTCGGCGCCGCGATCCTCGCGGCCGCCTCGTTGTTGGTCGACGTCGCTCAGGTCGGCGCGCAGACCGACGACCGCTACAGCACGCAGCGCCGCACGCGCCCCGCTCCCGTCACCCGCCCGGCACAGCCGGCGCCCGTCACCCGCAATACCGGCGTGCCGCGCCCGCCCGCCGCCGTCGGGCGCCCGCAGCCCGCGCCGCAGAATCGCGGCATCCTGCCGAGCATCTTCTCCTGGCCGCTGTTCAGCCGTCCCACCCCCACCCCTGGCCCCGGCGTGGTGCTCCCGAACACGGACGAGCAGGCGGCGCTGCCGAGGCCGACCCGCACCGCGCCGCGCCGCACGGTGGTGGAGGCGACACGCCCGCCCTCCGATCGCGGCGACTACGAAACGCCGCCCGACAACTACATCGCGGTTCTCGGCGACAACTATGCCGAATGGCTCGCCTATGGCCTGGAAATCGCCTTCGAGGACACGCCGACCACCGGCGTGCTCGACCTGACGCAGCTCAATTCCGGCCTTCTGAAGGTCGAATCCTACGATTGGGTGAAGCAGGCGCCGCTGGTCCTGGCGAACGACAAGACCGTCGCGTTCGCGGTGATCATGGTCGGCCTCAACGACCGCCAGCCGCTGCGCGAGGGCGCCCAGACGATCGAGTTCAAATCCGACCGCTGGCGCGAGATATACGCCAAGCGCGTCGACGACATGATCGCCGCCACCAAGACACGCGGCGTGCCGGTGTTCCTGGTCGGCATGCCGCCGATCAAGGGGCCCCGCGCCGGGCCGGACGCGACCTACATGAACGAGATCTTCCGCGAGCGGGCGACCGCCGCCGGCATCCCCTTCATCGACGTCTGGCAGGGCTTCAGCGACGATGCCGGCGAATACGTCACCAGCGGCCCCGACATGGAGGGCCAGGTCCGCCGGCTGCGCACCACCGACGGCGTCTATTTCACCAAGGCGGGCGCAACCAAGCTCGCCCATTACGTCGAGCGCGAGATACGCCGCATCCTGCAGACCAAGACGCCGTCCATGCCCGACAAGATGCCGGTCGGCCCGGAGGCCGGCACGCCGATCTCGGGCACGCCGGTGCTCCTCAACCCGCAGACGCCGTCGAGCCCGCTCGCGCCGGTGCGGCCGGCGGCCGGTCCGATTGTCTCGCTGACCAACCCGCCGAGCACCAACGACCCGCTCGCCGGCGCCCCCGGCGCGCCGCGCGGCAATCCCGCCGCGACCCCGGCCGCCGCGCCCGCCGATGCGCCAGGACGGGCCGACGATTTCCGGTGGCCGCGCTGATGGTTCTACGTCGAGCCTCGTGACCGCGCCGCGAGCCGCTCGCGCAGCCGGAGCCAGCCGAAATAGGCCGGCATGAACCAGGCCGTGCCGTTGAAGAAGGGCACGGCCGGCGGCGGTCGGAAATCCAGCGCCGATGTCGCCTCCGGGCTGCCGAGCACCTTGAGCGCCGCCTTGCGCCCGGCCCAGCGCGCCCACACGACGCCCGACCCGCAATAGCCGGCCGCATAGTCGATGCCGTCGCGCGCGAAGATGCGCGGCACCATGTCGCGCTGCATCGCGACATAGCCGTACCAGCTATGCGTCAGTTCGACGGACTCAAGCTCGGGGAAGATCTCGACCAGGCCGCGCCGGAGATTTTCGATCGGCCAGGTCGGCTCGCCCGCGATCGTCCCGTCGCGCCCGCCGAACAGGATGCGCTGCCCGTCGGGCGATGGGCGGTAGTAATAGGTCAGCGCGCGCGTCTCGCTGTACATCATCTGCCGCGGCATCAGGGCGCGCATCAGGTTCGGCGACAGCGGCGCGGTCGCGATGATGCGGCTGCGCACCGGAACGAGCCGCCGGCGAAGCCAGCGATCGGCCGTCGTCGTATAGCCGTTGGTGCCGACGATGAGATGCGGGGCGCTCGCGGTGCCGCGCGGCGTTTCGACCTCATAGCCTTCGCCCGCCCGGCGGAAGGCCAGCACCTCGGTCTCGCCATGGATGACGGCGCCCGCCTCGCGGGCCAGCCGCAGCATCCCGGCATGGAGCTTTCCGGGATGAAGCCCGCCGACATCCATGCGGACGCTGCCGCCGTGATAGAATTTCGTTCCGATGAAATCGCCCTGCTCGGCGCGCGGCACCGCATGCGCCTCGATGCCGAGCGTGTTGCGAAGATAGTCGGCCTCGCGCGCCAGCGTCTCGTAGTCACCCGGCGCCACCGCGCCCGAGAAGCGGCCCGAGAGCTGGAAGTCGCAGTCGATCCCCTCCTCACGGATGAAGCGGTGAAGATCCTCACGCGCTTCCTTCCCCTCCGCGACGATCGCGCGGGCGCGCGCCTCGCCGAAGCGCTTCGTCATCTCGGCGAGGCTCAGCCTGAGATTGCCGCTGGCGATGCCGCCGTTGCGGGTCGAGGCGCCCTCGCCCGGCTTCTGCCGGTCGAAGACCTGCACGGCGCGGCCCGCCCTTGCCAGCGTGATCGCGGCCGAAAGCCCCGTATAGCCGGCACCGATAATGATGACATCCGACCGCGGCGCGATCGCCTGCTGCGGCAGCGTCGCGAGCGGCGCCGCCTCCCACCAATATGGCTTGGTGCTGAGCGTCCGGAAATCCGAACGAGATGTCTCGGCCATCGACCAGCCCTCTTCCCGCCGCACGGATAGCGACCCGATCAAATTACCGGGCCGCGATCAACGCCAAAGAACGAAGGGCTGCCTTGTGATCGCCTTCTAGCGCGGCAGCGTCGTCGCGCCCATCAGGAACTTGTCGATCGCATGCGCGGCCTGCCGCCCCTCGCGGATCGCCCAGACGACGAGCGACTGGCCGCGCCGCATGTCGCCGGCCGCGAACACCTTCGGCACCGAGGTCGCATAGGCGCTCGTATCGGCGAGGACGTTGCCGCGCTTGTCGAGCGCCGTGCCGGCCTCTTCCAGCATCCCGGCCTTCACGGGCCCCGCGAAGCCGATCGCGATGAAGACGAGATCGGCGCGCAGCAGGAACTCGCTGTCCGGCAGCGGGCGGCGCTTCTCGTCGACCCGCGCGCATTTCACCGCCGTGACCTGGCCCTTCTTGCCGACGAGGCCGAGCGTCGCGCAGGCGAATTCGCGCTCCGCCCCCTCGGCTTGGCTGGATGAGGTGCGGAACTTGGTCGGCCAATAGGGCCAGACGTTCAGCTTGTCCTCGCGCACCGGCGGGATCGGGCGGATGTCGAGCTGCGTCACCGACAGCGCGCCCTGCCGGAACGCCGTGCCGACGCAGTCCGAGGCGGTGTCGCCGCCGCCGATCACCACGACATGCTTGCCGCCGGCCAGGATCGGCTCCTCGTCCACGCCGAGCGGCTCGAAGCCGACGCGGCGATTCTGCTGCACCAGATACGGCATGGCGTAGTGCACGCCCGCGAGCTCGACGCCCGGCAGCCCGGGCTCGCGCGGCGCCTCGGCGCCGCCCGCCAGCAGCACCGCGTCGTGGCCGTCCGCGAGGGCCTGGAACGGCACCGTCACGCCGATATTGGCGCCGTAGTGGAACACCACCCCCTCGGCCTCCATCTGCCGCACGCGGCGGTCGATATGGTGCTTCTCCATCTTGAAGTCGGGAATGCCGTAGCGCAGCAGGCCGCCGGCCTTCGGCTCGCGCTCGTAGACATGCACCTCGTGGCCGACGCGGGCGAGCTGCTGCGCCGCCGCGAGGCCCGCCGAGCCGGCGCCGACGATGGCGACCTTCTTGCCGGTCTTCGTCTCGGGCGGCTCGGGGCGGATCCAGCCCTTCGCCCAGCCATTGTCGGCGATCGCCTGCTCGATCGTCTTGATGGTGACCGGCACGTCCTCGAGATTGAGCGTGCACGCCTCCTCGCAAGGCGCCGGGCAGATGCGGCCGGTGAATTCCGGGAAGTTGTTGGTGGAATGGAGGTTGCGCGTCGCCTCCTCCCAGTCCTCCTGGTAGACGAGGTCGTTCCAGTCCGGGATCTGGTTGTTCACCGGGCATTCGGAGTGGCAATAGGGGATGCCGCAATCCATGCAGCGCGCCGCCTGCTCCTCGGTGTCGGTCTTCGACAGCGGCAGCGTGAACTCGCGGAAATGCCGGATGCGGTCGCTGGCGGTCTGATACTTCTGATCCCGCCGATCGACTTCCAGAAAGCCAGTGACCTTACCCATCGTCTTAAGATCCAGTCCTCGGGGCGGTTCGCCCGCCGCGTCGTTGAAACCCTGTCGGAAGAGAGGCCGGCCGAAGCGCCGGCCGCGCCCTATTCGGCGGCCT
>JBDHTH010000324.1:0-4344 GCA_039808545.1 Phreatobacteraceae bacterium
AGGAAGAAGATCGTGTCGCGCTTCATGTCGATGCCCGGCTGATAGGGCACGGCGCGGGCCGACAGCAGCGCCACCTGTCGGCGCTGCACGATCCGGTCGACGACGAAGGCGAGGATCGCTGGCACCAGCAGGATGGTGCCGACCACCGCGCCCATCTCGAAGTTCTGCTGGCCGACGACCTGCTTGTAGGCGTCGGTCGCGAGCACCGCGAACTGGCCGCCGATCACCTTGGCGATGCCGAAATCGGTCACCACCAGCGTGAAGACGACGAAGGCGGCGCTGATCAGCCCGTATTTCGCGCCGGGCAGCGTCACGGTGGTGAAAACGCGGAACTTCGAGGTGCCCAGCACCTCGGCCGCCTCGTAGAGCCGCTGGTCGCCGAGCGACAGCGCCGTGATCAGGATCAGCACCGCATGCGGGAAGCAGTAGAAGATCTGCGCCAGCACGATGCCGATCGGCCCGTAGATCGAGGCGCCGAACAGCAGCGCCTTGGCCATGCCCTGATTGCCGAACAGATAGATGAAGGAGATCGCCGAGAGCAGCGAGGGCGCGAAGATCGGCAGCATCGCGGCCGCGACGAACAGGCCCTTGAAGGGGATCCGGCTGCGCGTGATCGCATACGCATAGGTGAAGGCGAGCGGCACGACGATCGCGGTCGTCAGCAACGCGACGCCAGCCGTGTTGAACACCGCCTGCACGAGCGAGGGCGTCGTGACGTAGCGCACGAAATTGGCGAGGCCGACATAGGCGCCGTCGGCATTCTGCACGCTCTTCGACAAGAGCGACCAGAGCGGCGCCGCCACCGCGAACAGCAGGAACGCGATGATCAGCAGCACGCCGATCCGGAGAATGATGCCGTCCGACGAGATCGACGTGCCCGGCTTGCGAGCCAGCGCCGGCATCGCGGTCCGTCCCTCGTTCACCGCGCTCATGCGGCGCTCTCGCGGGCCAGGACGCGCAGATTCTCGGCCGGGAACGCCACCGTGATGACGTTGCCCTCGGCGAGATGGAGGTCGCGCATCGCATTCGTGGAGAAATCCGCCGCGATCGGCGTGTCGGGCGAGATCGACGGAATGAGATTGGCCCGGCAGAACGAGCCGAGGAACGAGAGCTTGTCGATCTTCGCCTCGAAGCGGTTGGCGGTCTCGGCCGTGATGCCGCGCGTCTTCACCTCCTCGGGGCGCATCGCGAGCTTCACGGCAGCGCCGGTGGCGTGCTTCTCCTCGTCGATCACGTCGAGCTCCAGCCCGCCGACCTTCACGCGGTTCGGCGCCGTGACGGTCGCGTCGAAGAACGTCATATGCCCCACGAAATCGGCCACGAAGGCGGTCTTGGGCGTGCGGTAGATCTCCTCGGGCGTGCCGACCTGCTCGATCACGCCGTGATTCATCACGACGATCCGGTCCGCCATGGCGAGCGCCTCCTCCTGGTCATGCGTGACCATGATGGTGGTGACGCCAAGGCGACGCTGCAGGTCCTTGATCTGGTCGCGCAAACGAATGCGCACCCGGGCGTCGAGCGCCGAGAGCGGCTCGTCGAGCAGCAGCAGGCCGGGCTCATTGGCGAGCGCGCGGGCGAGCGCCACGCGCTGCTGCTGCCCGCCCGAAAGCTGCGCCGGATATTTGGTGCCCTGGTCGGGCAGGCCCACCAGCCCGAGCAATTCCTTGACGCGCGCCGCGATATCGGCCCGCGACATGCCGCGATTGACGAGGCCGTAGCCGACATTGCCGGCGATCGTCAGGTTCGGAAACAGCGCGTAGGACTGGAAGACGATGCCGAAATCGCGCCCCGAGGGCGGCAGGTTGGAGACGTCGCGGCCGGCGATCTCGATCGAGCCGCTATTCTGCTGCTCCAGCCCCGCGATGCAGCGCAGCAGCGTCGTCTTGCCGCAGCCGGACGGTCCGAGAAAGCAGACGAGCTCGCCGCGCGCCACGTCGAGCGAAACGGATTTGAGGGCCGTGAAGGAGCCGAACGTCTTGGTCAGATCGCGCGCGCGCAGAAAGGGCATGCTGAAGGCTCCGCTCAACGGGTCGGTTATACGGAAAGGGCGCGGCCATCGGCCGCGCCCTCCTCACTTCAGTTCTTCGGAGCCGCCTTGGACTCGTAGCGCTTCGACCATTCAGCAAGGATCCGGTCGCGGTTGGCCGACATCCAGTCGAAGTCGTTCTTCACCATCCGCTGCTCGGCCTGCTCGGGATAGTTCTTCGGCAGGTTCTGGATGCCCGGATAGGCGACGACGGCGAAGAACTTCGAATAGAGCTCGTTCGCCTCCTTGGTCGCCATCCAGTCCATGACCTTCTTGGCGAGCTCAGGATGCTTCGTGCTCTTCACGATGGCCGAGACCTCCATATCCCAGCCCGTGCCCTCGGCCGGGATGATGACTTCGATCGGCGCACCCTTGGTCTTCTCGGCGGCGGCGCGCATGTCGAGCGAGATGCCGGCGACGCGCTCGCCCTTGGCGGCCTGCACGCAGGGCGCCGAACCCGAATGCGTATAGACCGCGATGTTGTCGTGCAGCGCGTCCATGAACTTCCAGGCCGCTTCTTCGCCCCAGAGCTGGATCCAGGCCGCGACCATCAGATAGCCGGTGCCCGAGGAGGCCGGATGCGGCATCACGAGCTGGCCCTTGTACTTCGGATCGGTCAGGTCCTTCCAGGTCTTCGGCGCCTCGGCCTTGATCTTGCCGGCCTCGACGGTGTTGTAGCAGACGACGCCGATATAGGCGTCCATGCCGAGCCAAGCGGCATCCGTGCCCTTGTCGACATAGGTCGGCTTGAGCTTGTCGGCGCCCTTCGGCGTATAGGGGGCGAGCAGGCCCGCCTTCTTGAACAGCAGCAGGCTCGACGCCGCGAGGCCCATCACGATGTCGGCGCGCGGATTGTCCTTCTCGGCGAGGAAGCGCGCCGTGATGACGCCGGTGGAATCGCGCGTCCACACTACGTTGACCTCGGGCACCGCCTTCTCGATTGCGGCTTTGAGCGGTGCGAGCTCCTCGTTCTCCAGCGCCGTGTAGATGCTGAGATTGGTCTTCTGCGCATAGGCCGGCGCCGCGATCGCGAGGCCGAGCGCCACCGTGGCGGCGCGCATGGCAAAACGTCCGAACATCGACAGTCCCCTCTATTGTCGGCCGCGCTCCGCGGCCTGCCCTGACTCTATCCCGAAGAAGCCCGATATGGCTTCCCTGTCGCTGGCATAGGGAAGCCGTTGCGGCGGCTTCCTCTGCATTGCCGTTCCGTGTGACAGGCGAATGACACGCGCGGTCTGCCAGCCACCGAAACGGCAATTAAGTCACAATTTGCATCACGCGCCGCGTGGTGCGCAATCGCAATGCGTGCTCATGCCTTGGGCAGCGTCTCACGCCGGCCAGGGCAGCGAGTAGGTCCGGACATTGGTGAAGCTCTTCATGGCTTCGACCACCCCCTCCTTGTAGCCGAGGCCCGAATCCTTGATGCCGCCGAACGGGGACATCTCGATGCGGTAACCCGGCACTTCCCAGACATTCACGGTGCCGACTTCCAGTTCCGAGACGAAGCGCGTGATGTAGTCGAGCCGGTTCGTGCACACGCCCGAGGAGAGGCCATAGGCGGTGGAATTCGAGATCCGGATTACCTCCGAGATGTCGTTCGGCACGCGGACGATCGGAATCACCGGGCCGAAGGTTTCCTCATGCACCAGCTCACAGTCATACGGCACCTTGTCGACCACGACCGGCGGGAAGAGCGCGCCCTGCCGTGCCGCGCCGTAGAGCCGCTCCGCGCCCTTGGCGACGGCGTCGTTGACGCGGTTCTCGAACAGCACCGCCGAGCGCTCGTTGATGACCGTGCCGATATCGGTCGCCGGGTCCATCGGGTCGCCGCATTTCAGCGTCTTCGCCTTCTCGGTGACGAGCTTGACGAAATCGTCGGCAACCGCCTCCACGCAGAGGATGCGCTTCACCGCCGTGCAGCGCTGGCCCGAATTCTTGGTCGCGCCCTGCACCGCGAGCTCCGCCGCCTTGTCGAGATCGGCGTCCTCCATGACGATCAGCGGATCGTTGCCGCCGAGCTCGAGCACGATGCGCTTGTAGCCGGCCGTGTTGGCAATGTGCTTGCCGACCCGGACCGAGCCCGTGAAGGTGACGATGTCGGCATCCGGATCGGTGATCATCGCATCACCCATCGAGTTCGGATTGCCGGTGACGACCGACAGCATCTCGTGCGGCAGGCCGGCCTCGTAGAGCACGTCGGCAAGCAGCAGCGCGGTCAGCGGCGTCAGCTCGGTGGGCTTCAGCACCACGCGGTTGTTGGTCGCGATCGCCGGGGCGATCTTGTGGCTGACCATGTTCAGCGGGTGGTTGAACGGCGT
>JBDHTH010000325.1:0-4335 GCA_039808545.1 Phreatobacteraceae bacterium
GGTCGCGTCGCATGGCCGGTCGATGAAGGCGGTGGCGGCGCCCTTCACGATGAGCGAGACCCCGGCGAAGGTGCGCCTGCCGCCGCCGCGGCACGGCGAGCATGCCGAGGAGATCCTGACGGAATTCGGGATCGCCCCGGCCGAGATCGCGGCCTTGCGTGCCGAAGGCGCGTTCGGCAAGCCGAAGCTCTGACAGCTCAACCGTGCAGGAACTGCAACGATGCTTGTCGCGATGTCCGGTATCCGAAACGTTCCGGCGGCGGCTATGACTCGCTGGACGGGCGGAAAGATCCGGCAAGGTGGGAAACGCAGCGTGAGCCAGGTCGTCGACCACGAAGCCATGCGGCTGCAGCGTCCCGCCGCGATCGCGCCAACGGGAGAGGCTCATGGCTGACTCGTCCGCATCCGAAGGGAAGGGGCCGCCGCGCTGGCGGCGTCGCCCTCCGGGATCGAACTGGGGCGCGTTCGGCGCCGACGACCAGGCGGGCCGCATGAACCTCGTCACGCCCGAGGTGGTCCGCCGCGCCGTGGGCGAGGTCCGCGAGGGCCGGGTCTTCTGCCTCAGCCTGCCGCTCGACCGCCCCGGCGGCTCGACCTTCTCGCCGGGCCGCAACGGCCCGAGCCTCGCGCCCACCGACCGCAACGGCAAGCCCTTCTTCCTCTATCCGATGGAGCAGGAGAAGCCCGGCGCCACCGATGTCGTCAACGACGACCAGGTGCTGCTCGCGACGCATTATTCCACCCATTGGGACGCGCTCTGCCATATCGGCTACCGGTTCGATCCGATGGGCGACGGCGTCGAGCGCGACGTGTTCTACAACGGCTTCGCCGGCGGCGAGGCCATCCGCTCCGGCGGCGTCTCGGCGCTTGGCATCGAGGTGATGGCGGCGAGCGGCGTCCAGACCCGCGGCGTGATGGCGGATGTCCATGCGCATGTCGGCGACGCGCATGTCGCGGTCGGCTACGAACTGCTGATGCGGGTGCTCGAATCCGATGGCGCCGCGGTCGAGCCCGGCGACATCCTCTGCCTGCACACCGGTTTCGGCCAGGCGCTGCGCGACATGAGCGGAAAGCCGGACGTTGCGCGGCTGCGCTCTTCCTTCGCCGGACTCGACGGGCGCGACGAGCGCCTGTTGCGCTGGATCGACGACAGCGGCCTCGTCGCGATCGCGGCCGACAACCACGCGGTGGAATTCCTGCCCGCGAAGCCGGCCGAGGCGCCTCGCGCGCCCTTCTTCCCGCTGCACGAGCACTGCCTGTTCAAGCTCGGCGTGCATCTCGGCGAGTTCTGGTACCTGACCGAGCTCGCCGCCTGGCTGCGCGCCGCGGGCCGTGCCCGCTTCATGCTCACCGCCCCGCCGCTGCGCCTGCCGGGCGCGGTCGGGGCACCCGTCAACCCCGTCGCAACCGTCTGACCAAGACTTCGGGCAACGAAGCCAACCCCTAGGGAGAATCGAAATGACGAAGACCACGAGGCGTGGGCTTCTCGCCCTGCCGCTGCTCGCCGCGCTCGCCGCCTCGCCCGCCTTCGCGGCGGACGAGATCCTCATCGGCGAGATCCATCCGGTCACCGGGCCGGCCTCGTTCTTCGGCGTGCCGATGTCGCAGGCCGCCAAGCTCGCGGTCGCCGAGATCAACGCCGCCGGCGGCGTGAAGGTCGGCGGCAAGACCTACCAGCTCCGCCTCGTCACCGAGGACGACCAGAGCAACCCGGCGATCGGCGCCGGCGCGCTGAAGAAGCTGCAATCGGCCGGCGTCCGCTTCATCATCGGGCCGCTGAACACGCCGGTCGCGAACGCCCTGTTCCCGATCATCCAGCGTTCCGCCGAGCTGACGCAGATCGTCGACGGCGCCACCTCCGACGGCCTCGTCAACGGCAAGAACATCTTCCGCGTCGCCGCCACGCTGCCGCTCACCTACGAGCCGACCCTCGTCGACCTCGTCAAGGCGCAGTCCGTGAAGACGGTCGCGATCGTGACCGACCGCATGCATACGGGCTGGATGAGCCTGCAGCCGAAGCTCGTCACCGACATTGCGGCCAACGGCGCGCAGGTCGTGGCGCAGGAGCACATGAAGTTCGCCGATACGGACTTCGCGGCCCAGCTCACCAAGATCAAGTCGCTCAACCCCGATATGCTGATCCTGCGCGCCTATCCGAACGAATCCGCGCTGATGACCAAGCAGGCGCGCCAGCTCGGCTATACCGGCAAGATCGTCTGGACCAACACGCCGCCGCCCTCGACGATCAAGAAGAACATCTCGAACGATGAGATGCAGGGCGTCCTGCTCGCCTCCACCTTCATGACCGACGACTATGTCCGCAAGGGCGTTCCGGCGGCCAAGAAGCTGCATGATGCCTATGTGAAGGCCTATGGCAGCGAGCCCGGCGAATTGTCGGTGATGAGCTACGACGCCGTCTACGTGCTGAAGGCGGCGATCGAGAAGGCCGATTCGCTCGACAACGCCAAGGTCAACGCGGCGCTGCAGGCCTTGAAGACGACCGACATCGTCGCGGTCGGCGCCTACCAGCCGCAGGATGGCGGCAAGCTCTTCAACGCCGGCGGCGACGCGCTGATTTCGGGTCTCCAGCAGGTGTGGAAGGGGGAGACCTGGTCGTTCCTCGGGAACTGAGCGCGCATCGCCACGGCCATCCGGGAAACGCCATGGACATCTTTCTGCAACAGGTCGTCAACGGGCTCGTGCTCGGCAGCACCTATTCGCTGGTCGCGCTCGGGCTGACGCTGGTGTTCGGCGTGCTCCTCATCCCGAACTTCGCCCATGGCGAGTTCTACATGCTGGGCGGACTGTTCACCTATCAGTTCGTGGCGATGGGGCTGAACTTCTGGATGGCCGTGGCGGCCGCGGCGGCGATCGTCATCGTCATCGGGCTGCTGCTCGACGCGCTCGTCTACCGGCCGCTGGCGACGAGCTCGGGACTGACGCTGATGATCGCGGCGCTCGCCTGCGCGATCATCCTCCAGCAGGCGGCGGCGATCGGCTGGGGCAGCGAGCCGCGCACCACGCCGCCGCCCTTCCGCGGCACGCTTACGCTCGCCGGCGCCTCGATCTCCTACTATCAGCTCCTGTTCATCGGCTTCATGCTGGCGGCCTGGGCGGGGCTGACGCTGATGATGCGCTACTCGCGCCTCGGCCTCGCCATCCGCGCCGTCTCGCAGAACAGCGACGCGGCGCGGCTGATGGGGATCGAGCTCAGCCATGTCCGCTACGCGACCTTCGCGATCGGGGCGGCGCTCGGCGCGCTCGCGGGCGGACTTCTCAGCGCCACGGTGCCGGTCTATCCCGAGATGGGCATCAACCCGGTGCTGAAGGCCTTCGTGATCCTCGTCATCGGCGGCATCGGCAATCTCTGGGGTGCGATCGCCGGCGGGCTGTTCCTCGGGATGATCGAGGTGATGGTCGCTGGCTATGGCTCCAGCGAGTACCAGGATGTCGGCGCCTTCCTGATCCTGATCGCCGTGCTGCTGGTGCGCCCCCACGGGCTGTTCGGCCGGGCGGAGATCGAACGATGAGCCGCATCGGCACGAGCGGTCTCGTGGTGGCCGCCGTCATCCTCGCGCTCCTCGCGGCGAGCGGATGGTTCAATACTTACATCACCTATCTCATCACGCTCGGCGCCATCCTGGCGGTGCTGTCGGTCTCCTTCGACGTGCTGCTCGGCTATACCGGCTACATCTCGCTCGCCCATGGCGCGCTGTTCGGGGTTGGCGCCTATACGCTCGGCAATCTGACGGCGCGCCAGGACTGGTCCTTCTGGCTGGCGCTGCCGATGGCCGGCATCGCCGCGATGCTGATCGGCGTCGCCGTGGCGCTGATCGCCTTCCGCACGCGCGGGCTCTATTTCGGCGTGCTCACCCTCGGCATCGGCCTGATCGGCCAGCAGGTTTTCCTGCTGGCGACGCCGCTGACCGGCGGCATCTCGGGCATGGCCGGCGTCGTCGGCCCGGCGCCGCCTGCCTGGCTCCCCGTCTCGGAGACGCGCTACCTGCTGCTGATCGCGCTGGTCATCCTCCTCGTGACGTTCCTCTGTGCGCGCCTCTTCGTGACCTCGCGGCTCGGCGCGGCCTCGATCGCGGTGCGCGAGGACCTGGTGCTCGCCAAGGCGCTCGGCATCCGTGTCGGCACGGCGCGGCTCGCCGCCTTCGCGTTCAGCGCCTTCTTCGCCGGCATCGCCGGCGGCCTCTACGCGGTGCTGTTCTCCTTCATCGGGCCGGAAACCTTCGGCGTGCTCACGGCGGGCTTCCAGTCGGTGGTCCAGGTCGTGGTCGGCGGCATGGGCACCCTGTGGGGGCCGATCATCGGCACCGCCCTTCTGGT
>JBDHTH010000326.1:0-4328 GCA_039808545.1 Phreatobacteraceae bacterium
TTGCGACAACAACCGAGGAAGCCCCATCGTGAACGGAGCCGAAAGCCTGGTGCGTACGCTGATCGCGTGCGGGATCGACACGTGTTTCGCCAATCCCGGCACGAGCGAGATGCATTTCGTCGCGGCGCTCGACCAGATTCCCGGCATACGCTGCATTCCGGGCATGCAGGAGAACGTCGTCACCGGCATGGCGGATGGCTACTGGCGGATCGCCGAGCGGCCGGCCGCCACCCTCCTGCATTGCGGCCCCGGCCTCGCGAACGGCCTCGCCAACCTGCACAATGCGCGGCGCGCGCGCTCCGGCGCGGTCAACATCGTCGGCGACCAGGCGACCTATCACCGCGTGTTCGACGCGGCGCTCACGGCCGACACGGAAGGCTTCGCGCGCGGCGTCTCGCAATGGGTGCGCACCGCGACCAGCGCCGAGCGGGTCGGAGCCGACGCGGCGGTGGCGGTGCAGGCCGCCTCGAGGGCGCCCGGCAATGTCGCGACGCTGATCCTGCCGGCCGACACGGCCTGGAACGCGGGCGGGGTCGTGGCGGCGAAGCTTCCCGTGCCGCAGCCGAGCGCGGCGGACGCCAATGCGGTGCGCGCCGCCGCGCGGGCGCTGAAATCGGGCCGGAAGCCGCTGCTGCTGCTCGGCGGCAAGGCGCTGCACGCGGCCGGGCAGGCGCTCGCGGCGCGGATCATCGCGGCGACGGGCTGCGACGTGCTCGCCGAATGGGCGAATGGGCGGATCGCGCGCGGGCAGGGGCGGCTCGCCATCGAGAAGGTGCCGTATCCGGCGCCGCAGGCGATCGAACGGCTGAAGGACTATACCGACATCGTCGTCGTCAACGCGGTGCCGCCGGTCGGCTTCTTCGCCTATCCGAACGTGCCGAGCCGGCATTACCCGGAAACCGCGAATATCTGGATGCTGTCGCGGATCGAGCAGGACGCCGAGGCGAGCCTTGCGGCGCTCGTGGAGGAGCTCGGCGCGCCGGAGGCGCCGATCGCCGGGCGGGCGGCCCCCGAGCCCGGCAAGGGCGTGCCGACCTCGGAAGGCTTCGCGCAGACGCTGGCGGCCGCGATGCCGGAAGGGGCGATCGTCGCGGACGAGGCGGTGAGCTTCGGCCGCGCCTTCTTCACCTACAGCCACGGCGCGCCGCCGCATGACTGGATCCAGAACACCGGCGGGGCGATCGGCGCCGGCATGCCCATGGCGACCGGCGCGGCGGTGGCGGGAGGCGGGCGGCGCGTCATCAACCTTCAGGCCGACGGTTCCGGCATGTACACGCTGCAATCGCTATGGACCCAGGCGCGCGAAAGGCTGCCGGTCACGACCGTCGTTCTCGCCAACCGCAAGTACCAGATCCTGCTCGGGGAATATTTCAATGTCGGCGCCAATCCGGGCCGCACCGCGATGGACATGCTCGATCTCGGCAACCCGGATCTCGACTGGGTGCGGCTCGCCGGCGGCATGGGCGTCGAAGGCGCTCGCACCGAGACGCTGGAGGGCTGCGCCGACCTGATCCGGCAGGCGAACGGCCGCAAGGACCCGTTCCTGATCGAGCTGATGATCCCGTAGCGACTATCTGCTAGTTGATACTTGATATATCAGATTCGATCCGGCATAGTCCCCGCAACTGGCCGGGGAGGGCCGCATGGCGGATCGCGTTGACGAGGGACGGGACAGCGGGGCTGAGGTGTCGGGCGACGGCGCGGAGGCGCGCCGCGTCGAGGCGGTGGAGCGGCCGGAGCTGCGCAAGCGCATCGATCCGGTGGCGCCGCTGCTGCTCGCCAATCTGCGCGATCATGTCCGCGAGAGCCTGCGCAAGGCGATCCTCGCGCATCAGTTCGCCTATGGCGAGCGGCTCAACGAGCGCGACCTCGCCAAGGAACTCGGCGTCTCGACGACGCCGCTGAAGGAGGCGCTCCGCCAGCTCGAGGCCGAGGGGCTGGTGCGCACCGAGGCGCGGCGCGGCGTCTTCGTCACCTTCAACGCCCAGCAGGCCGAGGAGATGGCGCTGGCGCGCGCCGCGCTCGAGAGCATGATCGCGCGCCTCGCGGCGCTGCGTGCCAAGCCCGACGACGTCGCGGTGATGCGCGATCTCGTCGCCGCCATGGAGGGCGCGACCGCGACCGGCGACGTCGACCGGCTGATCGCCCTCAACGGCTATTTCCACGGGCGCATCCACGAGGCGTCCGGCTGCCAGTACCTGCTGCGCCTGCAAGGCAAGCAGCAGATGTACGACCACGCGACGCGCGTCGCGCTGCTCGGCGAGGCCGAGGAGCGCGGGCGGGCGCTCGACGAGCATCGCGCCATCCTCGCGGCGATCGCGGCGGGCGACGCGGACGCGGCCGAGCGGCGCATGCGCGACCATATCGTGCGCTCGGGCCAGCGGCATATCGACACGGTTTTCGGCATAGCGCCCCAAGGAGATCAACCATGAGCATGGATCGCGTCCGCCGGGCGCTCGGCGGCATTTCGGGCATCCACGTCACGCCCTACGATGTTTCGGGCAACATCGACGAAGCCTTGCTGCGCAGGGTCGTCGGCCGGGTCGCCAAGGCCGGCATCCACAATATCGTCTCGGGCGGCAATACGGGCGAGTTCTTCAGCCTGACCTTCGACGAGGTGGTGCGCCTGCAGGCCGTCGCCTTCGAGGCGATGGGCGAGGGGCCGCTCAAGACCGCCGCGGTCGGCCGCTCGCTGAAGGAGGCGCTGGCGACCGCCAAGCTGGCGATCGCGGCCGGCGCCGAGGCGCTGATGATCCATCACCCGCTCGATCCCTTCGCGGCGCCGCATTGCCAGGCCCGGTATTTCCTGGAGATCGCCGAGGCCTCGACGGTGCCGGTGATGGCCTATCTGCGCTCGGATGCGATTCCGGTCGCCGAGGTCGTGAAGATGGCGCATCACCCCAATGTCGCGGGCGTCAAGTTCGCGACGCCGAACCTGATGCATCTCGCCGAATGCATTCGAGCCGGCGGCGCCGACGGGGCGATCTGGGTCTGCGGCCTCGCCGAGGGCTGGGCGCCGGCCTTCTACGCGGCGGGCGCGCGCGGCTTCACCTCGGGCCTCGTCAATGTCGATCCGGAGCGCTCCATGGCGATCTGGAACGCACTTGAATCGGGCACCTTCCAGGCGGCGCGCGACCTGATCGCGCCGATCATGCCGTTCGAGCAGCTCCGCACGAAATACAACAACGGCGCCAATGTCACGGTGGTGAAGGAGGCGCTCGGCCTGCTCGGCTTCCCGGTCGGGCCGGCGCGCCTGCCGAACCTGCCGCGCCTGGAAGACGCCGACCGCGCCAAGCTGGCGGGCATCCTGTCGGGCCTCGGGCACAAGCTGATGGCGGAAGCGGCCGAATAGGCCGGGCCCCGTCCGAACCAATGCCGGGCGGCCAACGCCCGCAACCTTCTTTTGCATCTCGGAAACGATCAAGGTGATCCATGACCCATGACATCTCGCGCCGCCATGTGCTCGGCGGCACAATCGGCCTTGCGGGCCTCGCGGGCCTCGCGGGGCTCGGCGGCAACGCCCTGGCGCAGGCCGCCAAGCCGAAATCGCCGCTGTCGCTCAACATCATCGACGCAGCCGGCAACCTCGCGCTGACGCAGCCAGCCTTCGACAATTTCAAGGCGGCCAATCCCGACCTCGTCTCGCGCCTCGTCTTCACCAAGGCGCCGTCGCCGGAGCTGCCGGGCAAGATCCGCGCCCAGCAGGCCGCCAAGCGTGTCGATATCGACATGGTGATCATCGGCCCGGACGCGCTGTCGGCGGGGCTCGCGGATGATATCTGGCACGACATCCTCGGGCAGAACGCCAAGGACCTGCCGGACCTGAAGGCGATCTATCTGGAACCGGCCTACCGGATGCAGGAACTCGCCAAGGGGCGCGGCGTGGTGGTGAGCTACTACCCTTCCGGCCCGCTGCTCGAATATGCGCCCGACCGCGTGAAGACGCCACCGGCGACCGCCGAGGAGCTGCTCGCCTGGGCGAAAGCCAATCCGAAGAAGTTCATGTATGCGCGTCCCGCCAATTCGGGGCCGGGCCGCACCTTCCTGATGGGCCTGCCCTATCTCCTCGGCGACAGCGATCCGAAGGACCCAGTGAAGGGCTGGGACAATACCTGGGCGTATCTCAAAGAGCTGCATCAATACGTGGAATACTACCCGGCCGGCACCGGCGTCACGATGAAGGAGTTCGGCGAAGGCACGCGCGACATCATCGTCACGACCACCGGCTGGGACATCAATCCGCGCGTCCTCGGCATCGTGCCGAAGGAGGCGAAGGTGCAGACGCTGAAGGGCTTCCGCTGGGTCGTCGACGCGCATTACCTCAGCAT
>JBDHTH010000327.1:0-4318 GCA_039808545.1 Phreatobacteraceae bacterium
CTTCGCCAGCTTGATGCGCTGCGCCTCGCCGCCCGACAGGGTGGTCGCCTGCTGGCCGAGATGGATGTAGCCGAGGCCGACCTGCTGCAGCACGGTCAGCCGCGAGCGGATGCGCGGCTGCGCGGCGAAGAAGACCAGTGCCTCGTCCACCGTCATCTCCAGCACGTCCGCGATGGACTTGCCGCGGAACAGCACTTCCAGCGTCTCGCGGTTGTAGCGCTTGCCCTTGCACGTGTCGCAGGTGACGTAGACGTCGGGCAGGAAGTGCATCTCGATCTTGATGACGCCGTCGCCCTGGCAGGCTTCGCACCGCCCGCCCTTGACGTTGAAGGAGAAGCGTCCCGGCCCGTAGCCGCGCGCCTTCGCCTCGGGAAGACCTGAGAACCACTCGCGGATCGGCGTGAAGGCGCCCGTATAGGTCGCGGGATTGGAGCGCGGCGTGCGCCCGATCGGCGACTGGTCGATGTCGATGACTTTGTCGAGATGCTCCAGCCCCTCTAGCGCGTCATGCGGCCCCGGCGGGTCGCTGGCGTTGTTGAGCTTGCGCGCCACCGCGCGGTAAAGTGTGTCGATCAGGAGGCTGGACTTGCCGCCGCCCGACACGCCCGTCACCGCCGTGAACAGGCCGAGCGGGATCGCGGCCGTGACGTTCTTGAGGTTGTTGGCGCGCGCGCCGACGAGCTTCAATTCGCGCGCTTTCATCGGCGTGCGCCGGCGCGGCACCGCCACCGCCTTCGCGCCGGTCAGATACTGGCCGGTCAGCGAATCGGGATTGGCCATCATCTCGGCCGGCGTGCCCTCGGCGATGATCCGTCCGCCATGGATGCCGGCGCCGGGGCCGACATCGACCACATGGTCGGCCGTGAGGATCGCGTCCTCGTCATGCTCGACGACGATCACCGTGTTGCCGAGGTCGCGCAGCCGCCGCAGCGTCACCAGCAGCCGCTCGTTGTCGCGCTGGTGCAGGCCGATGGAGGGTTCGTCGAGCACATAGAGCACGCCGGTCAGCCCGGAGCCGATCTGCGAGGCGAGGCGGATGCGCTGGCTCTCGCCGCCCGACAGCGTGCCGGAATTGCGCGACAGGGTGAGGTAGTCGAGCCCGACATCGACCAGGAATTTCAGCCGGTCGCGGATCTCCTTGAGGATGCGGACCGCGATCTCGTTCTGCTTCGGCGTGAGGCGCGCCGGCAGGTCCTCGAACCACTCGCCGGCCCGCTTGACCGAGAGCTGCGCGACCTCGCCGATATGCCGCGCGTCGATCTTGACGGCCAGCGCCTCCGGCTTCAGCCGGAAGCCGTTGCAGGCCTTGCAGGGCACTTGCGAGAAGTAGCGCGAGATCTCCTCGCGCGCCCATTCGCTGTCGGTTTCCTTGAAGCGCCGGTCGAGATTGCGGACGACGCCCTCGAAGGTCTTGTGCGTCTGGTAGCTGCGCAGCCCGTCATTGTACTCGAACGTGACCTTCTCCTCGCCGGTGCCGTAGAGCAGCACGTCGCGCGCCTTCTCGGGCAGGTCCTTCCATTTGGTGGTGAGCGAGAAGCCGAAATGCTTGGCGAGCCCGTCCAGCGTCTGCCCGTAGAAGGGCGAGGTGGAGCGTGCCCAGGGCGCGATGGCGCCGCGCTTCAGCGTCAGATCGGCATCCGGCACCACGAGATTGGCGTCGATCGTCTGCTCGACGCCGATACCGTCGCAGACCGGGCAGGCGCCGAACGGGTTGTTGAAGGAGAAGAGCCTGGGCTCGATCTCGGGGATCGTGAAGCCCGAGACCGGGCAGGCGAACTTCTCCGAGAAGATGATGCGCTTCGGGCTGCCGTCCGCCTCGGTCTCGTCCGCGTATTCGATATAGGCGATGCCGTCCGCGAGCCTCAAGGCCGTCTCGAAGGAATCGGCGAGCCGGCTCGCGAGGTCCGGCCGGACGACGAGCCGGTCGACCACGATCTCGATATCGTGCTTGAACTTCTTATCGAGCGCTGGCGTTTCGTCGATCGGATGATAGGCGCCGTCGATCTTGACGCGCTGGAAGCCCTTCTTCTGCCATTCGGCGAGCTCCTTGCGGTACTCGCCCTTGCGGCCGCGCACCACCGGCGCCAGCAGATAGAGCCGCGCGCCCTCCGGCAGCTCCAGCACCTTGTCGACCATCTGGCTGACGGTCTGGCTCTCGATCGGCAGGCCGGTCGCGGGCGAATAGGGGATGCCGACGCGCGCCCAGAGCAGGCGCATATAGTCGTAGATCTCGGTGACGGTGCCGACGGTGGAGCGCGGGTTCTTCGAGGTCGTCTTCTGCTCGATCGAGATGGCGGGCGAGAGGCCGTCGATCTGGTCGACATCCGGCTTCTGCATCATCTCCAGGAACTGGCGCGCATAGGCCGAGAGGCTCTCGACATAGCGCCGCTGGCCTTCCGCATAGATCGTGTCGAAGGCGAGCGAGGACTTGCCCGAGCCCGAGAGGCCGGTGAACACCACCAGCGAATCCCTCGGAATGTCGAGGTCGACATTCTTCAGATTGTGCTCGCGGGCGCCGCGGATCGAAATGATCCGCGAATCCGCCTTGCGGGGTGCCGGGGCCTTGCCCCGTCCGCCGTCACTAGCCTCTTTCATCGCGCATCCGTCGGTCGAAAAGCGAGGGCGGGTCGGAATCGCACGCGCCATCGCCGGAACATAATAGGAACAAAGCGCTGCCGCCAGCCCTTTGGCCGAACTTATCGCCCGTCGCCGCGAAAGTGGACTGCAAATTGCAGCGGTCGCCCCGGCGTCCACGGCTTGTTCCATCCCGGCACGGCCGTGGCCGCTTTCGTGAGGATGGACGCGCGGGGCCCGAGATATGCCGCAGCTTCGGTCGATTCAATACCTGCGCGCCTTGGCGGCGCTGCTGGTCGTGTTCTTCCATGCGACGCCGGTCCGGATCGGGCTGGTGGGCGAGGCGGGCGTCGACATCTTCTTCGTGATCAGCGGCTTCGTCATGTGGATCGCGACGGCCGACCGCGATGTCTCGCCCGTCGCCTTCTTCCGCCAGCGGATCATCCGCGTGGTGCCGCTCTATTGGTTCTTCACGCTGCTGCTCGCCGGCGCGGCCTTTCTGGCGCCGCAGGCCTTTCCGCGGCTGGCGATGAGCGGCGAGCGGGTGGTCCTGTCGCTGCTGTTCGTTCCCCATCGCGATGCCGGCACGGGCCTCGTCACGCCGCTGCTCGTGCAGGGCTGGACGCTCAATTACGAGATGTTCTTCTATCTTCTGATGGCCGCCGCGCTGGTCCTGCCGCGCCGCTGGCGGCTCGACGCGCTGATCGCCACGATGGCGGTCCTTGCGGCTACTGGCGCCCTGTTCGGCCGGGAGACGCCGGCCGCCTCGGTCTATCTCGATTCCCTGCTGCTCGAATTCGCCGCCGGCCTGGCGCTGGGCGCGCTCTGGACGTCGGGGCAGGTGCCCGAGAGAGCGGCGGCGCTGCGCCTCGTCGGCCTGTCGCTCGCGGTGCTCATCGGTTCGGCCTTCCTCGGCGCGCCGGCCGAGCATCTGCGGCTCCTGGCCTGGGGGTTGCCGGGCGCCGGCCTCGTGTTCGGCCTCGCGGCGTTGGAGCGCCACGGCGCTTTGCCGCGTCTGCCGCTCCTGGAGCGGATCGGCGATGCCTCCTACGCGCTCTATCTCAGCCACACCTTCGTGATCTCGGTGATCGGCAAGCTGGTCGAGCGTCTGCTCGGCGACCCGGCCCTCAAGACCGCGGCGCCGATCGTTCTCCTGACGCTCCTCGCCGCTACGGTGGTGGGCCTCGCGGTGCATCGCGGCATCGAAAGGCCGCTTCTAAGCGCGCTGAAAGGCGCGCGCCGCAAGGCGCTCGCGCCCGCCGCGCAGGGGCGCTGATCAGCCCTTCGCGAGTCCTTGGTTCGGCCCCATCAGCGCGGCATAGCGTTCCACCGCCGCGAGGCCGAAGGGCGTCGGCGCCAGCGCCGGCCCGCGGTCATGGACTGTGAGCCCGGCGCGCGCTGCGAAGATACGCTTGGCGTAGCAGATCAGCGTCTCCACGGACTGCATCGCGAAGACGATCGCCGGCAGGATGGCGGCGTAGCGGCGCTCCGCCTCGGCCTCGTCACCCGCCTTGAAGGCGGCCTCGATCGCCACCGCGTGATCGACCATGTCGGGCGCCAGGATCATGCCGGCGCAGCCGGCGCGGAAATTGTCGACCAGTTCCAGCCCGCCGCGGCCGTTGAACACCGCGATCTTGTCGCCGTTCGCCGCGATGATCCGCTCGATATCGACCACCGGGCCTTCGCCTTTCAGCAGCGTGACGTTGGGGTGGTTGCGCACCAGCATGGTGATCTCGTCCGGCGA
>JBDHTH010000328.1:0-4300 GCA_039808545.1 Phreatobacteraceae bacterium
GCGGCCGAACTCCTTGATGATTGCCTGGCTGTCGGCCGGCGCCATGGAGAGCGGCACGTCCTTCACGGAGGGGCCTGGATAGAGGTAGCCCTTGTCCCAGATGAGCGCCTGCTGCTCGGGCTTCAGCAGGAACGACATGAGCTGGAGGATGACGTAGAGCTTGTCGTCGGGAACAAGCTTGGGGACGCACATGAACTGCGCGTCCGGCACCCAATGGGTGTTCTCCAGCGCGAAGGTCTCGGCCTCCTTCGGCACCACGCCGAGCGCCCGCGGGTTGATGTCCCAGCCGAGCGTCGTGACGATCATGTCGCGCGTGCCCTCGCCGAGCTCCTTCATCGTCGCGCCGGTGCCGGTCGGGTAGTAGTCGACGCCGCCGTCGAGTTCCTTGAGAAACGCCCAGGTCTTGTCCCAGCCCTTGTCGGGGTCGGTCGGATCCTTGTCGCCGAGGATGTAGGGCATGCCCATCAGGAAGGTCCAGCCGGGCCCGGAATTGGCCGGGCGCGCATAGGTGAAGCGGTTCGGATTGGCCTTCACCCAGGCGAGGAGCTCGGCCGCCGTCTTCGGCACCTGCTTCACCTTGGCGGGCATGTATTCGAAGAGCGGGCCGGAGGGCGTGAAGGCGACCTGCATCCCCTGATCCTTGCCGAAATTCTTCTGCAGCATCAGGGCGGTCGGGTGGTAGATGTCGTCCGGCTTCGGCAGGCTGGCGGCATGCTTGGTGAGGATGTCGATCCACAGCCCCTGCTGGATGCCGTCCGACAGGGCGCCGGGGCCGGTCATCACGAGGTCGATGTCGACCCGGCCGGCATCCTGCATCGCCTTCAGCTTGCCCGGCAGCTCCGGCGAGGGCGCGCGCGAGAAGGTCAGGCGCGAGACGAGCTTGGGGTTCTGGTCGCGGAAGCGCTCCAGCGCGGTCTGCGTCAGTTGCAGGTTGCCGGCGACGTCCATGATGTTGAGCGCGACGGGGCTCGCGGGCGCCTTCAGCGCCTGGGCGTTGGCGCCGGTCGCCTGCAGGGCCGCGAGGCCGGCCATGCCGCCGAGCACGCCGCGGCGGGTGATGCTGCTGTCCATGTGTTCCTCCTTTGGGCGCCGCGATGCGGCGATGTCCGTCGTTGTCCGACGCCGTGTTCTGCTTGGGATGTAGGCTACCATACCGTTTTGGAATGCAAAGCCCGATCATCGCGATGTGACCGGGAAGAAGTGGCGGCGTCGGGGAGGCCGGCCGCCGGCCTCATTCCGCTGATGCCGGGCGACGTGCGGCGGGCGCGCGGATCGCGATGACGGCCGCCGCCAGCATGGCGATCGCGGCGCCGATATCGTTCGCCGACAGCCGCTCGTCGAAGATCGCCGCGCCGAGGCCGAGCGCGATCAGCGGCGAGATGAAGGCATACATGCCGGCCCGTGCCGCGCCCCAGTCGCGCATCAGGCGGATATAGATCGTATGGGCGCAGATCGTGCCGGGCAGCAGGATATAGGCCCAGCCGAGCCAGGCCGGCCAGCCCCAGGCGCCGTCGGCCGCGTCGCGCGCGCCGGGCTCGAAGGCCAGCGCCAGGATCGTGGCGGTCAGCCCGCCCCACAAGCCGGTATGGGCCGACAGCACGAAGCTCGGATAGCGCAGCGTCAACGGCCGGGCGATGATCGAGCCCACCGCGAAGCCCAGCGAGCCGACCGCGACTGCCAGCGCCCCGGCAAGTTCGTCGAACGAGCCGGCGACACGGCCCGCGATCCGCGGCCAGAACAGCACCGCCAGGCCGCAGAGTCCGAAAATCAGCGCGAAGATCGAGAGCGGGCGCGGCGGCTCGGCCCCGACCGCCATGCCGACCGCCAGCAGCCCGACCGGAATCACCGCGAGGTTGATCACGGCCGCCAGGCCCGAAGGCAGGCGCGCCGTGCCCCAGAAGATGAAGCTCGGCGTGACGATCACGACGAAGAGCGCGACCAGCGCGATGCGCCACCAGTCGCGGCGCGCGATCGTGACCGAGGCGCCGGTGAGCTTGAGCATCAGGAAGATCAGCATTCCGGCGGTCACGAAACGCGTCGCGGAATAGAAGACCGGCGGCACGCTCATGACGCCGAATTTAGTCGCGATGAAAGCCGCGCCCCAGATGGTGCTCATCACGGCGAAGAGAAAGGCGGACATGCGGCTCCGGCGCTCCCGCGCCCAAGCCTCAGCTGCGCGATCGGTCGGATCGTAGGGGGCGGGGCGCCGCCAGCAAGCCTATCGCGTCATCGCAGCCATGCGCGGCGGCATGCGTAACCTTCTGAAAGCTGAGTTGACCGGCAGCGCGTGCATCTGGAGTGGACAAGTGGGGAAAAAAGCGGCGAAAAGGCCGCGTTTCCCGAAAGTTCCGTTTGGAAAGGTCCGCCATGTCCGCCGATGCCGCCAAGGCTCCGCCCGCTCCCCTGCCGTTCATCGATCTCGGCGCCCAGCGCCGGCGCATGGGGCCGGCGATCGAGGAGGCGATCCTCAAGGTGGTGCGGCACGGCGGCTACATCATGGGGCCGGAGGTCGCGGCCTTCGAGGCGGCGCTCGCCGATTTCTGCGGCGCCAAGCATGTCATCTCGTGCTCGAACGGCACCGATGCGCTGAAGCTCGTGCTGCTCGCCAAGGGCGTGAAGGCCGGGCAGGCGGTGCTGTGCCCGAGCTTCACCTTCGCGGCGACCGCCGAGGTGGTGGCGCTGGTCGGCGCGACGCCGGTCTTCGTCGACGTGCATGCCGACACGTTCAACATGGATCCGGCCTCGCTCGAGGCCGGCATCGCGACCGCCAAGGCGGCGGGGCTCGAGCCGGTCGGCGTGATCGCGGTCGACCTGTTCGGCCAGGCGGCCGACTACGACCCGATCGAGAAAATCGCCAAGGCGCACGGGCTCTGGCTGATGGACGACGCCGCGCAGGGCTTCGGCGCCAGCTACAAGGGCCGCAAGCTCGGCACGATCGGCATGGCGACCGCGACGAGCTTCTTCCCGGCCAAGCCGCTCGGCTGCTACGGCGACGGCGGCGCGGTGATGACCGACGACGACGCGCTCGCCGACGTGCTGCGCTCGCTGCGCATCCACGGGCAGGGCAGCGACAAATACGACAATGTGCGCATCGGCATCACGGGCCGGCTCGATTCGATCCAGGCCGCGGTGCTGATCGAGAAGCTGAAGATCTTTCCGGACGAGATCGCGGCGCGCGACCGGATCGCGGCGCGCTATTCGGCGCTGCTCGGGACGAGCGTCACGGTGCCGGTCCTGCTGGCGGGCGCGACCTCGGTCTGGGCGCAGTACACGATCCGTATCGCCGGGAAAAAGCGCGACCATGTCGCGGCGGCGCTGAAGGCCGAGGGGATCCCGACCGCGATCTATTATCCGAAGCCTTTGCATCGGCAGACCGCCTACAAGGCCTTCCCGGTCGCCGGCAACGGCCTGCCGAACTCCGATAAGATCGCCGACGAGGTGCTGGCCCTGCCGATGCACCCCTATCTCGACGAGGCGACGCAGGACCGCATCGTGGCGGCGGTGAAGAAGGCGCTGAGCTGAGGGGTTACCGCGTCGGCGCCGGCCGGGCCTGGCCCGGCGGGCCGACGATCGCGGGCGGCGCGACCTGGCTCGGCGGCGCGGCGATCGGATCGGGCTTGGCGAAATAGCGGCGGATATCGAGCATGCCGCTCATCCACAGGCCACCCCCGATCACGACAACGGCGAGGAGGCCGAGCGCGAGTGCGCGCTTGTCGAGCCCCTTGCGGACCGGCTGGGGCGGGCCGAGGACCGGCCGCACGAAGGCCGGCGTGCCCGGCGGCGCATAGGGGGCCGGCGCCGGCTCGGCCTTGCCGGCCGGCGTTCCGCTGCCGCCGACCTTGGCGGCCTCCACGGACCTGGCTTCGGCCGGCGGGACATCGCGATTGGCGGCGACGGTCTCGGGCAGGGTCCGACTGGTCTCGGGCCGGCTGGCTTCTGGCTCTGCGGGCGGCGGCTTGCGGGCTTCCGGCGGGATCTGCCGGATCTCGGTCGGCAGGTCGTCGAGCGAGGGGGGCTCCGGGCTTTTCGAGGCCTCCACGACGACGACGGTCGTGTTGTCCTGATTGCGCCCCTTGCTGAGCGCGCTGATCGCCTTGATCAGCCCCTCCGCGACCGCGCCGACGCCTTTCGGCTGCAGGTGCCGGACGAAGGCGCGGATCTGCGAGGAATCGAGCGTTTCCAGGCCGTCGCTCGCCAGGATCAGGATGTCGCCCGGCATGATCGAGCGGCTCGCCACCTGCTTCAGCTTCAGGCTGCGGCCCATCAGCGCCGAGGTGATCGCCATGCGCTGGTGATCGTG
>JBDHTH010000329.1:0-4299 GCA_039808545.1 Phreatobacteraceae bacterium
TCGCGGCCCTTGAACGCCACCGCGCCCGAGACCTCACCCGGCGGCTCGATCAGCCGCATGATCGAAAGGCCCGTGACCGACTTGCCCGAGCCGGATTCGCCGACGAGGCAGACGACCTCGCCGGCCCGCACCTCGAAGCTGATATCGTCCACGGCGCGGACGCGCCCTTCGGGCCCCGCGAAGCTCGTCACCAGGCTCCGCACGGCCAGCAGCGGCGTTTGCGGGTCTTGCCCGCCGCTCATCGCCGGAGCTCCGGATTGAGGCGGTCCTGCAGCCAGTCACCGACGACGTTGATCGCCAGCACGGTCACGAAGAGCGCGAGGCTCGGCACCAGCACCGGCCAGGGATTGATGAAGAGGTAGTTCTTCAGCGCGCCGACCATCTGCCCCCAGGAGGGCGTCGGCGGCGGCACCCCGAGCCCGAGGAAGCTCAGCCCGGCCTCCATCAGCATCGCGAAGGAGAAGGTCAGCGACGCCTGCACGGCGATCACCGAGCGCATGTTGGGCAGGATCTCGTGGCGGATCAGCCAGAGGCGCCCGGCGCCGAGCGAGCGGGCCGCGAGCACATGGTCGCGTGCCTTGATGGAACGGGCCATGCCATAGGCGACACGCGCGAATTGCGGGCAATAGAGAAGCCCGATCGTGCCGATCAGCGCCGCGAGGCTGCCGCCGAGGAAGGCGAGCACCACGATGGCGACGAAGATCTCGGGCAACGAGACGAATACGTCGACGACCCGCATGGCGGCGCTCTCGCCGCGCCGGCCGAGGAACGCGATGGCGACGCCGAGCACGACGCCGATGCTGCCGGCGACAAGCACCGCGGCGGCAGCGACCGCCAGCGACACGCGCCCGCCATGCACCACCCGGGCGAGCAGGTCACGACCGAGCTCGTCCGTGCCAAGCGGGTGAGCGCCGCTCGGCATCGCCAGGATGTTCGCCGGATCGATCGCGAAGGGATCGGCGATGCCTAGGAAGGGCGCGAACAGCGCCGCCGCGACGATGATGCCGAGAACGGCGAGGGCGACCCGCGTGGCCGCGTCGGTGTTTCGCAGAAGCGATGCGGCTGCCGACATCGATTCAGCCCTCCGCTGTGCGCACGCGCGGATCGACGAGCCCTTGGGCGAGGTCGATCAGCAGGCTGATCAGGATGAAGATCGCGAAGATCGCGAGGAGGCTGCCCTGCATCAGCGGGTAGTCGCGCGCGAAGGAGGCGCTGACGAGCAGCGAGCTCAGCCCGGGCCAGTCGAACAGCGCCTCGACGATCACGGTGCCGCCGAGCAGGTTGCCGGCGCGAATGCCGATGATGGCGATCACCGGCACCAGCGCGTTCGGCAGCGCATGCCGCGTCATCGCCTTGCCGCGCGAAAGCCCCTTGGCGCGCGCGAGCCGCACATAGTCCTTGGCCATGGTGTCGATCAGGCTCGCCCGGGTCATCCGCGCGACGACGCCCATGAAGTTGATGCCGATGGCGAGCGAGGGCAGCACCAGGCAGGCGAGGTGCAGCAGGGGATCCTCCGAGAACGCGACAAAGCCGGAGGAAGGCAGCACGCCGAGCCAGAGGCTGAAGACCAGGACCAGGATAATCCCCGAGACGAATACCGGCGCCGAGAAGCCGGCGACCGCCACGACGGAAGCGAGAATGCCGGCCGGGCGCCCGCGGTCCCGCGCCGCCAGCACGCCGAGCGGCAGGCCGAGGAGCACGGCCACCGCCAGCCCGCCCGCGACCAGCTCCAGGCTACGCGGGATGCGCCTCACCAGCTCGTCGCTGACCGGCTCGCCGCTGCGCAAGGAGGTGCCGAGATCGCCATGGGCGAGCCCGCCCGCCCATGACAGGAATTGCGACAGGATCGGCTTGTCGAGCCCGAGCTCGCGCGTCAGGCGGGCAACCGCCGCCGGATCGCTGCCGGCCTGCTCGCCAAGCAGCATCACGACCGGATCGCCCGGCAGGAGATGGATCGAGGCGAAGACGACGATGCTCGCGAGCAGGAGCGTCAGCAGCGCCGATCCGAGCCTGCGCCCGATGAACTTGGCCATTGGCTGTTCCTCTCGGGCGCAGCCCTTCCGTCAGTCGATCCACATCGTCGGCAACGAGATGCCGGTGCTGCTCTCGTTGAGCGCGCCGGCAAGATGCCGGTAACCCTTCACGTTGCGGCGATAGGCCTGCGCCTGCTCGCGGTAGTTGATGAACACCCACGGGCTGGTTTCCAGCAGGCGCTCCTCGACCTTCGCGTAGATCGGCTTGCGCTTGGCGATATCCGTGAGGCTGCGTCCCTCGGCCAGAAGCTTTTCGAGCACCTCGTCGCGATAGCCGATCGGCTTCGCCCAATAGGTCGAATCGGATCCGAAATAATAGGTGTAGACGTCCGGGTCGGGCAGCTTCATCGAGACGCCGTAGATCATGGCGTCGTAGTTGCCGGTGTTCTTGCGCTCCAGCAGGTTGGCCCATTCGACCAGCTTGATCGAAAGATTGACGCCGATCTCCTTCAGGTTGGCCTGAATGACCTGCGCGGTGGTCGTGTAGATGCCGAGCCCCTGAAACACGACCAGCTCGACGTTCAGCCCCTGGCCATGCCCGGCCTCGGCGAGCAGCGCCTTCGCCTTGGCGACGTCGCGCTTGAAATGGCCGTCGAGTTCCTTGACGTAGTATGGGGAGTCGGAGGGAGTCGGCGGACCGAAGATCGGCGAGCCATGGCCGAAGAAGGCGGCCTTGGAGATCGCCTCGCGGTCGACCGCATAGGCGACGGCGCGGCGCAAGCGGGGATCGTCGAACGGCTTGCGCGTTGCGTTGAACCAGATGTTCATGAAGGCGCCGCCGCTCGAATCGACCTTGAAGTTCGGCATGCGGCCGAGCACGTCGATATCCTTCCACGGCACGAAATCGATCATGTCGAGCGAGCCGCTGCGCAGCGCGTTGACGCGTGCATCGTCGCTCTTGATCATCCTGACCTCGACGGCATCGAGATAGGGCTGTCCCGCCTCGTAGTAAGTCGGGTTCTTCTCGAGCACGGCGCGCACCGAAGGCTCGTAGGTCTTGAGCACGAACGGCCCGGTGCCGTTGGCCGACGCCTTCACATTGGCGCCGCCCTCGATCGACTTGCGCGAGACGATCGCCGCCTCCGGCAGCGCCAGGACGCCGAGAAGGGTGGCGTCGTCCTCCGGCTTGGCGACCTTAACGGTGGCCGCGTCGATCACCGTCACGGTCGCGCCGACCAGGTTGGGGCGCAGCGTCGCGGCGCTGCCCGGATCGATGATCCGGTCGAGCGAGAACTTGACGTCCTCGGCGGTCACCGGCGAGCCGTCGTGGAATTTGGCGCCGGGCCGCAGATGGAACAGGATCGTCCGCGCGTCCGGCTGCTCGTAGCGGGCCGCGAGGCGCGGGACGATCGTGCCTTCGGCGTTGTAGCCGACGAGCGGGCTGTAGAGGGCCTCGATCAGCACGCGCCAGGCGCTGCCGCCATAGACATGCGGGTCGAGGCTCGCGACCTCGGTGACGGTGCCGTAGCGCAGCGTCCCGCCCTTCTTCGGCGTCTGCGCGCCGGCGACGCCGGAAAGGCCCGGAACGAGACCGAGGGCGGCCGCGGCCAGCGCGGCCTGGGAAAAGGATCGGCGGGTGGTCGTCGTCATGCTTGTCCCCCTTGTCTGTGGCTGTGGCGTCTCGTGGCTTCGGTTCATGCGGGCAGTGCGGCGACGAGGCGGTCGATCTCCGCCTTGTCGTTGTAGTAGGAGGGCGAGATGCGCATCCGCCCGCCGCGCATCGCGACGTCGATGCCGTCGGCCTTCAGCCTTGCGGCGATCGCCTCGCCGTCGAGGCCCGGATGGGCGAAGGAGAGGTTGCCGGAACGCTCGCCTGGCCCGAAGGGGCTGGCGATCCGATAGCCGCGCCGGCTAAGCGCCTCCGCGGCGTATCCGGTGAGTTCCAATATGTGCCGCTCGATCGCCGCAGGCGTCAGGGAGAGCTGCATATGGACGGCCGCGTCCAGCCCCCAGATCCCCGGAAAGTTGACCAGCGCCTCCTCGAACCGGCCGGCATCCGGCCGGTAGGTCAGTTCGTAGTCCATATGGTCTTCGCTCTTGCCGACGCTGTGATAGCCGACATTCGGCGGATCGAGCCGCTCGAGCGCGTCGCGGCGGCAGTAGAAGAAGCCGGTCCCGACCGGCGCCAGCATCCATTTGTGGCCTCCGACCGACATGAAATGGACGCCGAGCCTCTCGACATCCATCGCCAGCGCCCCGATCCACTGGATGGCGTCGAGATTGAGCAGCACCCCCTTCTCGTCGCACAGGGCCGAGGTTGCCTCGA
>JBDHTH010000330.1:0-4288 GCA_039808545.1 Phreatobacteraceae bacterium
ACCTCCGCCTGGGCGCCGGTTGCGCACAACACCAGAACCGCTGCCGCCGCGAGATATCGAACCGCGTTCATGCCGAGTTCTCCCTGATTGTAGTGGCCCACACGCTTCACGGCGCCGGAATATCCCCCGCCGCCCAGGCGGCCTTGGTCTCGGCGCGGAAATCGTCGAAGCGTCCGGCCGCGATGGCGGCGCGGATGCCGGCGGTGAGAGCCTGGTAGTAATAGAGGTTCACGGCCGTCAGCAGCATGCCGCCGAGGGCCTCGTTGGTGCGCACGAGATGGTGGAGATAGGCGCGCGAATAGGTGCGGGCCGCCGGGCAATCGGACTCCTCGTCGAGCGGGCGCGGATCCTCGGCGTGGCGGGCGTTGCGCAGATTGACCTTGCCGCGGCGCGTGAAGGCGAGCGCGTGGCGGCCGGCCCGCGTCGGCATGACGCAGTCGAACATGTCGATGCCGCGCCCGGCGCTTTCGAGGATGTCGTCGGGCGTGCCGACGCCCATGAGGTAGCGCGGCCTGTCGGCGGGCAGGAAGGGCAGCGTCGCCTCCAGCGTCGCCAGCATCTCGGCCTGCGGCTCGCCGACCGCGAGGCCGCCGACCGCATAGCCCTGGAAGTCCATGGCGGTCAGCGCCTCGGCCGATTCCCGGCGCAATGCCGGCGACGTGCCCCCCTGGACGATCGCGAAGAGGGCCCTGCCCCCCGCCTCGCCCCCTGCGAAGGCGGCCTTAGCGCGGGCGGCCCAATCGAGCGACAGCCGCATGGCGCGCGCCACGTCGGCCTCCTCGGCCGGCAGCTTCACGCATTCGTCGAGCTGCATCTGGATGTCGGAGCCGAGCAGGGTCTGGATCTCCACCGCCCGCTCGGGCGTCAGGCGGTGCACGGAGCCGTCGACATGGCTGCGGAAGGTCACGCCGTCCTTGTCGAGCTTCCTCAGGCCCGCCAGCGACATAACCTGAAAGCCGCCGGAATCGGTGAGGATCGGGCGCGGCCAGTTCATGAAGCGGTGCAGCCCGCCGAGCCTGGCGATGCGCTCGGCGCCGGGCCGCAGCATCAGGTGATAGGTGTTGGAGAGGAGGATGTCGGCGCCGCTGGCCCGTACCTCCTCGGGATGCATCGCCTTGACGGTCGCGGCCGTGCCGACCGGCATGAAGGCCGGGGTGCGGATCTCGCCGCGCGGCGTCGCGACGACGCCGGTGCGCGCCGCCCCGTCGGTGGCGTTCAGGGTGAAGCCGAAGGCGCTCAACGCGGCGTTTCCGGGAAGATCAGGCTGGCGTCGCCATAGGAGAAGAAGCGGTAGCCGGACTCGATCGCGTGAGCATAGGCGGCGCGCATGCGCTCCAGCCCCGCGAAGGCCGAGACGAGCATGAACAGCGTCGATCGCGGCAGGTGGAAATTGGTGATCAGCGCATCGGCCGAGCGGATCCTGTGGCCGGGCGCGATGAAGATCGCGGTCTCGCCGAGGAACGGGCGGACGGTGCCGGCCTCGTCGACAGCGCTTTCAAGCAAACGCAGCGCCGTGGTGCCGACCGCGACGATGCGGCCGCCGCGTGCCCGCGTCTCGGCGATGCGCGCGGCCGTCTCGGCGGAGATCTCGCCCCATTCGGCATGCATCTTGTGGTTGGCGATCTCGTCCACGGTCACGGGCAGGAAGGTGCCGGGGCCGACATGCAGCGTCACGAACGCTTTGCTGACGCCGCGCGCTTCGAGATCGGCGAAGACGCGGTCGGTGAAATGCAGGCCGGCGGTCGGCGCCGCGACCGCGCCCTCGCGGCGCGCATAGATGGTCTGGTAATCGGCCGCGTCGCTGTCGGCGACCGGGCGCTTGGCCGCGATATAGGGCGGCAGCGGCATGGCGCCGACATTGGCGATCGCCTCGTCGAGGGCGGTGCCCGAAAGATCGAAGGCGAGCTCGACCTCGGCGCCCTCGCGGCCAATGACGGTGGCGTCGAGCGTCGCCATCACGCAGACTGCGCCGGTGCCGCCGAAGCGCACTCGATCGCCCGGCGCGAGGCGCTTGGCGGGCCGTGCCAGGCCGCGCCAGGTGCTGTCGTCGGCGCGGCGGATCAGCGTCACGCCGATGCGCGCACCCTCCTCCACGCCGTCGCGAAAGCGCAGGCCCGAGAGCTGCGCCGGGATCACCCGCGTGTCGTTGAAGACCAGCAGATCGCCGGGCGCGAGCAGATCCGGCAGGTCGCGGAAGACGCGATCCTCCAGGCCGTCCGGCCGGATGACGAGGAGCCTCGCGGCATCGCGCGGCCGCGCCGGCTCGAGGGCGATCCGGTCTTCCGGCAGATCGAAATCGAAATCGGCGAGGCGCATGTTGAACCCAGGATCGTCACGGCCCGGACGAGCCGGGCCATGACGCAAGCGAGACAGGTGACTTACGCCGGATCGGCCGCGATGCGGGCCGAGACGATCTTGTCGGGGTTGGAGACCGGCTCGCCGCGCTTGATCTGGTCGACATTCTCCATGCCTTCCACCACCTCGCCCCAGACCGTGTACTGGCCGTTGAGCCAGGGGCTGTCGGCGAAGCAGATGAAGAACTGGCTGTCGGCCGAATCCGGGCTCGCGGCGCGGGCCATCGAGCAGGTGCCGCGCACATGGCGCTCGCGCGAGAACTCGGCGCGCAGCTTCTTGCCGGAGCCGCCCGTGCCCGTGCCGGTCGGATCGCCGGTCTGCGCCATGAAGCCGTCGATGACGCGGTGGAACGGCACGCCGTCATAGAATTTCTCGCGCGCCAGCTCCTTGATGCGCGCGACATGGGCGGGCGCGAGGTCGGGGCGCAGGGCGATCTTCACCGGGCCCTTGGTGGTCTCGAGCACGAGGGTATCGTCGGGGCTAGCCATGGTTCTTTTCCTTCAGGTCTGGTTCAGCGGATGTCTTTGAGGACGCGGACCGAGATCATCTTGTCGGGGTTCTGCACGGCGCCATTGGCGGCGGGCGAGCCCTTCTTGATCTTGTCGACGACATCCATGCCGGAGATCACCTGGCCGAGCACGGTGTACTGGTTGTCGAGGCCGGCGGCGCGGTCGAACATGATGAAGAACTGCGAATTCGCCGAGTTCGGGTCGTTGGTGCGGGCCATGCCGACGATGCCGCGCACGAAGGGCGTCGCCGTGAACTCGGCCGGCAGGTTCGGCAGCTTGGAGCCGCCCGAGCCGGTGCCGGTCGGATCGCCGGTCTGCGCCATGAAGCCGGCGATGACGCGGTGGAAGACCACGCCGTCATAGAACTTCTCGCGGGCCAGCGTCTTCAGCCGCTCGACATGCTTGGGCGCGAGGTCGGGACGGAGCTGAACGTTGATCTTGCCGTGCACGGTCTCGATGACGAGCGTGTTCTCGGGATCGGCGGGCGGAGCCGATTGCGCAAGCGCGGGCTGCGCGAGAAAGGCGGCGAAAAGCGCCATCAGGAGAAATCGCATACGGGGTGTCCTTTGTTGAAAGGCTTGAAGAGGTAAGTCAGCGCTTGAGCTTCGCTTTGAGGCGCTTCAGCACCGGGCGCGGCACGAAGGGCGAGACGTCGCCGCCCATCTTGGCGATCTGGCGGACGAGCGTGGCGGTGATGTGGCGCACCGGCGGGGACGCCGGCAGGAAGACGGTGGCGATACCCGGCGCCATGGTGCCGTTCATGCCCGCCATCTGCATCTCGTAGTCGAGATCGGTGCCGTCGCGCAGGCCGCGGATGAGCATGGTCGCGCCGGCCCGGCCCGCCGCCGTGACGACGAGATCGTCGAAGGTGACGGCCTCGATGGCGCAGCCCGTCTCGGCCGTCAGCGGCCCGGAGAGCTCGGCGAGCATCGCCTGCCGTTCCTCGGCGCCGAACAGCGGCGTCTTGCCGGGATGCACGCCGATCGCCAGCACCAGCCGGTCGCAAAGCCGGGCCGCCTGCCGCATGACGTCGAGATGGCCGTTGGTCGGCGGATCGAAAGAGCCGGCATAGATCGCGACGCGGCCGCCATGCGCCTTCGCCCCCGTCGCGGCCGGCGAGGCCTTTGCCTGACGCGCCATGTTCGGTCCTCCCGCCGGGGCGAAACCAGCGCCCTGCCCGACTCTCACGTGATTTCTGCTGTAGCGGCTCCCTCCGCAGGGGACAAGCGGAGCGCGGAGCGCCGATGATTCGTAAATTTTTCGTGAGACCCGTGAACCTTTCGGCACTGCGACGCAACTAAGGGAACAAATAGGCGTAGTGTTGCATTTAAACACTAGACAGGGAGGCGGATCATGCTTGTCGCGAAGTCATTGGCGGTCGTCGCCACCGCTGCCACCATCGTCGGCGCCGTCGTCACGCTGCC
>JBDHTH010000331.1:0-4269 GCA_039808545.1 Phreatobacteraceae bacterium
TTTTTCTCCTCGGCCTTCACCTGCACGACGCGCATCGTCTCGGCGATGATCGGCTCCAGATCAAGCGGCTCCAGGTCGAGCCTGAGGCGTCCCGCCTCGATCTTCGACATGTCGAGCAGGTCGTTGATGAAGGAGAGCAGGAACTGGCCGCTCGCCGTGATGTCCCGGCAGTACTCCTCGTATTTCGGCGAGCCGAGCGGCCCGAAGGTGCGGTAGGTCATCATCTCGGAGAACCCGATGATGGCGTTGAGCGGCGTCCGCAGCTCATGGCTCATATTGGCCATGAACTCGGATTTGGCGCGGCTCGCGCCCTCGGCCCGGTCCTTCTCCTCGGCGTATTTCTCGGCGAGCTCGACGAGCTGCTGGGCCTGCTGCTCCAGCTTCTGCTGCGAGCGGGTGAGGTCCGCGATGGTGGTCTTCTGGCGCTTCTCGCTGGAGAGAAGCTCGGCCTCGTGGCGCTTCAGCGCCGAGATGTCGGTGCCGACCGAGACGAGGCCGCCATCCTTGGTCGGCCGCTCGTTGACCTGGAACCAGCGCCCGTCGTCGAGCTTGGCCTCGAAGGTGCGCGAGCCGCTGCGGCCGGGCTCCGGCGCGAAGATCGGCCGCGCCTGATCGTCGGCGCTCATCGGGCCGAGCAGCGCCGCCGCGGTCGTGCCGGGCCGCGCCGCCCCCTCGTCGAGGCCGTGAAGCTGGCGGAACTTGGAGTTGCACATCACCAGCCGGTCTTCCGGGTCCCACAGCACGAAGGCCTCGGAGATCGCGTCGATCGCGTCGCGCAGGCGCTGGTCGTGCTGCGCGCTCTGCGCCTCGAAGGCGCGCTGCTCGGTGACGTCCATCGAGATGCCGATCAGATGCGCGCCGATCGCCCCGTCCTCTTGCAGGATGGCGGCGCGCACCCTCAGCCAGACGTAGTGGCCCTTGGCGTGGCGCATCCGGAAGATCCGGTCGACGCCGGCGAGGCGCTTGTCGGCGAGCTCCTGCGCGAGGTCGTAGAGATCGCCGTCATCCGGATGCACGAGGCTGTTGACCTCGCCGAAGATCAGCAGGTCGTCGCGCCGCTCGATGCCGAGCAGGTCGTACATGGAATCGGACCAGAAGATTCGGCCGCGCGCGATATCCCAGTCCCACAGCCCGCAATGCCCGAGCTGGAGGGCGGTGTCCATGCGGTCGCGCACCGCGTCGTAGATCCGGTCGGCCTCGCGGGCCCGCGAGGCCTGCGAGTGGAACGCGACGCCGAGCAGCACCAGCACTGCCGCCGTCGAGGCGATCAGCGTCACCAGCACGGAGGTCGTCGCCCGCCAGTCGGCGAGCACGGCGCGGGTCGGCTGCACCACCGCGACGAAGCCGGTGCCGCCGTCGAGCGCGCGCACGCTCGCCAGCACGTCGCCGCCGCCGGGCACCGGGATCACCATCACGCCGGCCTGCGCCGCGAGCGTGGTGACGGCCTGGTCGGGCCCGAGGATGTCGCTCAGCGTCTTGCCGATCTGGCTCGGCGATTCCGGAAGGTTGGCGACGATCCGCTGGCCCGCGTCGGTGACGAAGACGCGCCGGTCGTTGCGCAGGAAATGGCGCGGCAGGGTGCCCGTGAGGTCGAGGCGGGCGCCGGGCTGCGGCGCTGCCGACAATTCGCTCGCCTTGGACAGGCTGAGCGCGATCAGCGCCACGTCCTCGCGCGCCTGGAGGAACGCCTCGCGCTTCTCGATCATGATGTGCAGCGTCGCGGCGAAGCCGACGATCACCAGGAAGACCACGATGAGGATCGGGACGAGGCGACGGAAGATCGGCTCCGCCTCCATCAGCCGGCGATAGGTGGGCTGCGCGAAGGACTGCGCAAGACCGCGAATCGTTACCGCGCGCTGACGCGCGCCCGAAGCGGTGGCGGTAGCCCGCGCCATCGCGAAACCTCTTGATCGACTTGGGAAAATGCCGGGCTATCTGCAATACAAGCGGCCCGAATCACCCCGATTTGAATCGATGCGCGAATCCTTGTCCAGAGGGGGCGCTAAGAGATTTTTTACGGCGCAAGCCGGCTCGCCCTGCGTCTCGAAGGAAATGAACGAAACGCAGGGCGGCGATGGGTTTCCGGGAGGCGGCGTAGCTTCTGAAGCGGACCCCGGCCTAAATCTCGACCGGACCTAGGCCGCTTGATGCGCGGGCTTGCCGAGCGTGCGGTTGACGATGTCGCGCACGTCGCTCGACAGGTTCGGCATCGCGGCGAGCCGCTCCAGCGCCGCCTCGGCGAGCACTCGCCGGCCGGGCTCCAGCATCCGCCAGCTCCGAAAGCCCGTGAGGATGCGCGCCGCGACCTGCGGGTTGCTGCGGTCGAGCGTGCCCATCGTCTCGGCGACGAAGCGGTAGCCGGCGCCGTCCGGCCGGTTGAAGCCGGTCGGATTGGCCATCGCGAAGCTGCCGACCAGCGAGCGCATGCGGTTCGGATTGCCGGCGTCGAAGGTCGGATGGCGCATCAGCGCCTGCACCCGGTCGAGCGTATCGGCGCCCGGCTTCGCGGCTTGCAGCGCGAACCATTTGTCGATGACCAGCGCATCCTCGGCGAAGCGCGTCTGGAAATCGGCGAGGGGGCCGTCGGCCGCCGCGCCGCCCCACAGCACGAGGCTGGTCAGCGCCGCCATCCGGTCCGTCATGTTGCCGGCGTCCTCGTATTGCCGGGCCGCCCGCGCGATGTCGGCGGCGGCGCCGCGCGTCGCGAGCAGGTCGAGGCAGGCGTTGCGCAGCGAGCGCCGCCCGGCGCTGACCGCGTCCGGCGAATAGACCGCGCCGCCGGCCTTCTCGGCATAAAGCTGCTCGAGCCGCGCGCCATGCGCGCCGCCGATCGCGCGGCGGAGCGCCGTGCGCGCCGCGAAGATGGCGTCGGGATCGACATCGGCCGCGACCTCGCGCGCGATGTCGCCCTCGCTCGGCATGCCGAGCATCAGCGCCAGGAAGGCGTCGTCGAGCGCCGGATCGCCGAGGGCCGCGCCGAGCGCCGCGACGACCTCGTCGGCATGTGGCGTGCCACGGCTGCGGGCGGCCGCGACGAGGCGGCGCATCGCCAGCGTCTGCAGCGCCTGCCAGCGGTTGAACGGATCGCCGTCATGGCCCGCGAGGAAGATCAGGTCGGTCTCGTCGATATCGCTGCGGATATTGACCGGCGCCGAGAAGCCGCGGCCGATGGACAGCACCGGCCGCTGCGGCAGATGCGTGAAGCGGATGGTCTCGGCCGCCTTGTCGAGCACGATGACGTCGCCCTTGTCGGTATCGCCCGCCTCGCGGCCGAACGGCATGTCCTTGCCGTCCGGCCCGACGAGGCCGATGGCGAGCGGGATCACCTGCGGCGCCTTGGTCGGCTGTCCGGGCGTCGGCTTCGTCTCCTGCTTCAGATCGACCGTCAGCGTCTGCGCGGCCTCGTCGTAGCGGCTCGCGACCGTGACCTCGGGCGTGCCGGCCTGCGAATACCAGCGCTTGAACTGCGTGAAATCGACGCCGTTCGCATCCTCGAAGCTCTTGACGAAATCCTCCACCGTGGCGGCCTCGCCGTCATGGCGTTCGAAATAGAGGTCCATGCCCTTGCGGAACCCCTCCGGGCCCAGCAGCACCTTGATCATGCGGACCAGCTCGGCGCCCTTGTTGTAGACGGTCGCGGTGTAGAAGTTGTTGATCTCGTGGTAGATTTCGGGTCGTACCGGATGCGCCAGCGGCCCCGCATCCTCCACGAACTGCGAGGCCCTGAGGTCGCGCACATCCGAGATCCGCTTCACCGGGCGCGAGCGCTCGTCGGAGGAGAACTCCTGGTCGCGGAACACGGTCAGCCCCTCCTTCAGGCAGAGCTGGAACCAGTCGCGGCAGGTGATGCGGTCGCCCGTCCAGTTGTGGAAATACTCGTGCGCGATCACCGCCTCGATGCCCGCATAGTCGAAATCGGTCGCGGTCTCGGGGCTGGCCAGCACGTATTTGTCGTTGAAGACGTTGAGCCCCTTGTTCTCCATCGCGCCCATGTTGAAATCCGAGACCGCGACGATGTTGAAGATGTCGAGGTCGTATTCGCGCCCGAACACCTTTTCGTCCCAGGCCATGGAGCGCTTCAGCGAATCCATCGCGTAAAGCGCCCGGTCACGCTTGCCGGGCTCGACATAGATGCCGAGCGTGACGTCGCGCCCGCTCATCGTGCGGAACGTGTCGGGGAGGAGGTCGAGCACGCCGCCGACCATCGCGAAGAGATAGGACGGCTTCGGGAAGGGGTCGTCCCACACGGCGAAATGCCGGTTGGTGCCG
>JBDHTH010000332.1:0-4246 GCA_039808545.1 Phreatobacteraceae bacterium
TGTCGCGCGCCGCGGCGATCGCCTATGCGATCGGCCTGCCTCTCGCGCTGCTTGCGCTGGTCTTCTTGCCGGTCGGCGGGCTCGGCTGGTGGCCGGGCTGGGTCTTCATCGCTTTCGTCGTGGCCGGTTTCGGCGCCTCGGCCCTGATCCTGGCGCGCGTCAATCCCGCGATCTATCGCGCGCGCAGCCGCTTCCAGCCCGGCACGGAGCGGTGGGACCTGATCCTCCTGTGGCTGATGCTGCCCGCCATGGTCGCGGAGGTCCCGCTGGCGACGCTCGACGCCGGCAGGATGGGATGGTCGGCCGTGCCGCCGGCGATCGTGGTGCTCGGCTATGTCCTGCTCGGCGCCGGCATTGCGGTCACCACCTGGGCGCAGGCGGTCAACCGCTTCTTCGAGCCGGGCGTGCGCCTCCAGCGCGAGCGCGGCCAGCGCGTCATCACCTCCGGCCCCTACGCGATCGTGCGCCATCCCGGCTATGTCGGCGCGCTGATGATCTTCGCCGGAATCGCGCTTGCGCTCGCCTCATGGTGGGCGCTGATCCCGGCCGCCTGGGCAAGCGCGGTCCTGATCCTCAGGACATGCTGGGAGGACGAGCTGCTCCAGGCCAATCTCGACGGCTATGCCGACTATGCCGGGCGCGTGCGGTTCAGGCTCGTGCCGGGCATCTGGTGAAGGCATCGAAGGCATTCGGAAGATCGTTCCGGCGCCGATGACGATCGATAGCTGCCGGCACTTAGGTCCTTGCCGTTGAAGGATCGGGATGGAAATGCTATCTAGATTTTATATCTAGATGGAGGCTGGCGTGGCCTTGAGCATAAAGACCGAGGAAGCGGACCGGCTGGCGCGGGAGCTGTCCCGCCTGACCGGCGAGACCATGACGGACGCCATCACGCAGGCCATGCGCGAGCGGCTGGAGCGGCTGCGCGCCGAGCAGGAAGCCCGGCACGACTATGTTTCGCGCATGAAGGCGTTCGTCCGCGCGCGCGCCGGCCGCTACGACCGTCGCCCGGTCACGAAACAGGAATGGGATCAAGCGGTCGGCGACACGCCCGAGGCGCTTGGTCTCTCCCGATGGTGATCGTCGATGCGTCCGCCATCGTTGCGATCATGTTCGAGGAAGCGGAAGCAGCAGACTGCATGGCCGCTCTCCAGGCAGGTGCCTTGCGCCTCATATCCTCGGTGAACTATGTCGAGGCCGGCACTGTCATGGCGGGCAGGATCAAGGACGGAAACCGGCACGAAGCGATTGCCGATCTGGATGCGTTTCTGGCCGACTTCCGTATTGTGATCGCCCCTGCGGATGAAAACCTGGCGCGCGCCGCCATGAAGGCGCGCTTGGACTATGGCAAGGGATTTGGAACACGGGGCGGCTTGAACTTCGGCGATTGCTTCGCCTATGCCCTCGCCAAACGGCATTCGGCCCCGCTTCTGTATGTCGGCGACGATTTCGCGTTGACCGATGTTCAATCAGCCTTGCCGCGGTAGTGGCCCAATAGGAATCGAACTCAAATCCACCTTCGTTTAGAACGTCGGGCACCGCCGATCGCCGAGCGGAACCTGCCGCAGAAAAAATCATGAAATATCAATATTTTAGATTCTCCGTGGCGCCGATGATGGAATGGACCGACCGGCATTGCCGCGTCTTCCATCGCCTGCTCACGCGCCATGCGCTGCTCTATACCGAGATGGTCGCGGCCGGTGCGGTGATCCACGGGCCGCGCGAGCGGCTGATCGGTTTCGACGATGCCGAGCATCCCGTCGCGATCCAGCTCGGCGGCTCCAACCCGGCCGAGCTCGCCGAGGCGGCGCGGATCGCGGCGGCGCGCGGCTATGGCGAGATCAACCTCAATGTCGGCTGCCCTTCCGACAAGGTCCGCGAGGGCCGCTTCGGCGCCTGCCTGATGGCCGAGCCGAGGCTCGTGGCACGCTGCGTGGCGGCGATGAAGGCGGCGGTTTCGGTGCCCGTGACGGTCAAATGCCGCATCGGCATCGACGACCAGGACCCCGAATTGGCGCTCGACGCGCTCGCCGATGCGTTGGTCGCGGAAGGGGTGGACGCGCTCATCGTCCATGCCCGCAAGGCCTGGCTGAAGGGCTTGAGCCCGAAGGAGAACCGCGACATCCCGCCGCTCGACTACGATCGGGTGTATCGCCTCAAGCAGCGCCTGCCGGACCTGCCGATCGCCATCAACGGCGGCATCACGGATCTGGAGCAGGCGAAAGCCCATCTCGCCCATGTCGACGGCGTGATGATCGGCCGCGCCGCCTACCAGAACCCCGAGATGCTGCTCGGCGTCGATCCGCTGCTGTTCGGCACGCCGGCGCCCTGCGCCGACGCGGTCGAGGCCCTGGAGCGCCTCGCGCCTTATATCGAGGCGCGGCTCGCCGAAGGCGTGCGCCTGCACCAGATCACGCGCCATATCCTCGGCCTGTTCCACGGCCGGCCGGGCGCCCGCATCTTCCGCCGCATCCTCTCCAGCGAGAGCCTCGCCCCCGGCGCCGGCATGGAGGTGTTGCGCAAGGCGCTGGCCGCGGTGCTGGACCGCGAGGCGCGTTTCGCGATAGCGAGGGAGGGCGCGACCGCCGCCGCCTGAGCCTCTCCGGATCGGGCGCCTCCCATGGATGCTCCCGATGATCTTCGGCATTGCCCTCAGCGATTTCCTCTGGCTCGCCGTCGCCCTGCTGGCGGCGGGCGCCGTCACCGGCATCCTGGCGGGGCTGTTCGGGGTCGGCGGCGGCGCCGTCATCGTGCCGGTGCTCTACCAGCTCTTCACGATCCTCGGCGTGCCGGAGGATCTGCGCATCCACCTCGCGGTCGGCTCTTCGCTGGCGATCATCATCCCGACCGCGATCCGCTCCTATCAGGCGCACAAGGCGCGCGGCGCCGTCGATGGCGCGGTGCTGAAGGTCTGGGCCGCGCCGGTGGTGATCGGCGTGCTTATCGGCGCGCTGATCGCGCATTACGCGCCGGGCGTAGTGCTCAAGCTCGTCTTCGTGGTGGTCGCCGGTGTCAACGCCGTCAAGCTGCTGTTCGGCCGCGATAGCTGGAAGGTTGCGGACGACCTGCCCGGCAAGGCCGGCATGAACATCTACGGCCTTGTCATCGGCCTCCTCTCCTCGCTGATGGGGATCGGCGGCGGCCAGATCGCCAACCTGATCATGACCTTCCACAACCGGCCGATCCATCAGGCGGTGGCGACCTCCTCGGGGCTCGGCGTGCTGATCGCGGTGCCGGGCACCATCGGCTACATGATCGCCGGCTGGCCCGAGATGGCCCGCCTGCCGCCGCTTTCGCTCGGCTATGTCTCGCTGCTCGGCGCCGCGCTGTTCATCCCGACCAGCATCTGGACGGCGCCGATCGGCGTGAAGCTCGCGCATTCCTTCTCGAAGCGGAAGCTTGAGATCGCTTTCGGCCTGTTCCTCGCGGTGGTCTGCATCCGCTTCCTGGTGAATATCCTCGGCTATTAACCGGTCTCCGGAGGAGCGCTTCAGTTCCGGCCGCGCAGGATCATCCGGTTGCCCGAAACCTCGTAGGAGGCGAGGCGGTCGAGGAAGGTGTGGCCGAGCAGGCTCTCGGTGAGCCGGCCCGGCCGCGTGATCAGCGCCGGAATGCGTGTCTCGACGATCGGCCCGATCGACAGCTCGGGGATGATGTAGGTCGCGGCCTCGGTCACGCCGTTGGCGGTGACGATCGGCACGCGGAAATTCAGGGTTTTCGTGTCGATGCCGATCCGCTCGGCCGTCTCGGCCGAAAGCACCACGGAGCTCGCGCCGGTATCGACGAGCATCCGGACCGGCCGCCCGTCGATTCTGACCTCGACCCGGAACAGTCCCGCCCCGCGCCGCGTGATCGTGATCTCGCGTGTGCCGGGCGGTCCGGTCTCGATCGCGGTGCCGGGGATCAACTCGCCGAGCAGCCGCTGGCCGATCGGCAGCAACTCGTTGCGATAGCTGTGCCCGAGGAACAGCACGGCGCCCAGCGCCACCCAGAGCAGGGCGCTCTCCAGCGCCTGGCCGAACCGGCCGCGGAACATGGTCAGCAGGCTCGCGCCGACCGCCGCGCCGATGATGCCGAGATAGGCGGCGCGCACCCCCTCGTCGGCGACGTCGTAGGTGAAGCCGCCGCCGCGCGCGCGGATCACGATGACGAGCAGCAGCGCGAAGGCGGCGAGCAGCAGGAAGACGATGAAGCGCCGCATCGTCAGTCGAGCGCCTCCTCGGGCGGCAGATCCGCCAGGAGGCGC
>JBDHTH010000333.1:0-4240 GCA_039808545.1 Phreatobacteraceae bacterium
GCCAGGATGAAGGGCACGGCCGCGAAGGAGAGCACGTTGTTGACGATCGTCGGCTTGCCGAACAGCCCCTGGAGCGCCGGCAGCGGCGGCTTGGCGCGGACGATGGCACGCCGCCCTTCCAGGCTCTCGAGCAGCGAGGTCTCCTCGCCGCAGATATAGGCGCCGGCGCCGAGCCGGATCTCGATATGGAACGCCCGGCCGGAGCCGAGCACCGAGGCGCCGATCAGCCCGGCGCACTCGGCCCGCTCCACGGCCCGGTTCAGCACGCGGAAGGCGTGCGGATATTCGGAGCGGACATAGACGAAGCCCTTCGTCGCGCCGACCGCGAGGCCGGCGATCGCCATCCCCTCGATCAGCAGATAGGGATCGCCCTCCATCAGCATCCGGTCCGCGAAGGTGCCGCTGTCGCCCTCGTCGGCGTTGCAGACGACGTATTTTTGGGTCGCCGCCGCGTCGTGGACCGTCTTCCACTTGATGCCGGTCGGAAAGCCCGCCCCGCCGCGCCCGCGCAGGCCGGAGGCGCGCACCGCCTCGACGATCTCGGCGCCGGTCAGCGCGATGGCGCGCTCCAGCCCCGCGAAGCCGCCATGGGCGCGATAGGCCTCGATCGACAGCGGATCGGTGACGCCGACCCGCGCGAAGGTCAGCCGCTGCTGGCGCTTCAGCCAGTCGAGATCTTCCGTGCGCCCGAGCCGCAGCGCATGCGCGCCGCCACCGAGGAATCCGGCCTCGAACAGGCCGGCGACATCCCGCGCCGCCACCGGCCCATAGGCGATCCGCCCCGCTTCGGTCTCGACCTCGACCAGCGGCTCCAGCCACAGCATGCCGCGCGAGCCGTTGCGGACGATCTCGACCGCGAGGCCGCGCCGCGCCGCCTCGGCGCGAACAGCGCGCGCGACAAGATCGGCGCCGACCGAGAGGGCGGCGGCATCGGCCGGAATGTAGACGCGGACCGGCGCGCTCATGCGGCCCCTCCCGCGTCTTCGAGCACCTGGTCGGCGGAACGGCCCTCGCACAGCGCCGAGAGCCGCGCCTCATCGAGCCGGCCGATCAGCGCGCCGTCGACCAGCGCCGCCGGCCCGAGCGCGCAATTGCCGAGGCAGTAGACGGTCTCGACCGCAACAGCGGCGGCCGCATCATGCGCATCGACCGCGATGCCGTGCCGGTGCTTCAGATGCGTCACCAGACGCTCGCAGCCGAGCGCCTGGCAGGCCTCGGCCCGGCAGAGCTTGATCATCCGCCCGGCCGCCGGAGCATCGCGGAAATCGTGATAGAAACTGATCGCGCCATGGATCTCGGCGCGCGACATGTTGAGCGCCTCGGCGATCATCGGCACCGCCGCCTTGTCGACATAGCCGAACGTCTCCTGCAGCGCGTGCAGGATCGGCAGCGTCGCGCCCTCGAGCCCGCGCCGTTCCTCGATCAGCCGCCGCGCGACCTCGCCGTCCCATGCCGAGAAGCCGTGCATTCCCTCTCCCGCTGCTCGCCGACCCTATCGTGCCGATAGTTTGGAAAGGTTCAAATCGTTTCTTCCAGACTGTGATGATCCTTGCCTATTAATTGGTCAATACGGCGGCGGGATCGCCGCAAGGCGCCGAGGTGCCATGGCCGGCTTTCCGCAGGGGCTTCTCGCAAGCCGTCGTGGCCAGGATAAACCGGGCCATGACGCGAAATGCGCGTAGCTCCGACGTCGAATGGTCGTCGCGCCGCGCGAATCTCGATCGGCCCACGCGCCGAACGCCCTTGCGGACGGCGCCGCGATAGCCGAAAAGCCGCCGAAGCATAGCCTTTTCGTTCCCTGCCATCATCCGCCCGCCGAAGCGATCCCGACATCATGACCACCACCCCCGACTGCGGCCCGATCGTGTGCATCGGCATCGCGGCCTTCGATTTCGTGTTCGGCCTCGACGCGCTGCCGACGGCGGCGATCAAGTACCGGGCGCGCCAGCTCAGCCTGGTCGGGGGCGGCCATGCCGCCACCGCCGCCGTGGCGATCGCCCGGCTCGGCGGCAAGGCGCATCTCCTTGCCCGCATCGGCGACGACACGATCGGGCGCCTGGTCGTCGACGACCTTCAGGCCGACGGCGTCGATACCGGCCTCGTCTCGGTCCATCCCGGCTGCCTCACCTCAACCTCGGCGGTGCTGGTCGATGCGGCGGGCGAGCGGCAGGTGATCAATTTCTTCGATCCGAAATTCCCGACCGAGCCGCCCATCGGCGTCATGTTGCCGCCCGATACCGGCGCCGTGCTCGGCGACTGCAAATGGCCGCAGGGCGCCATCGCGATGTTCCGCCAGGCGCGCGAGCGCGGCATTCCGGCGGTGCTCGACGGCGACATGCCGACCTTTCCGCCCGAGCTCTTGGAGCTCGCCACCATTGCGGCCTTCTCGCGCCAGGCGCTGGAGGAGAGCATGGGCACGCGCACGATCGCCGACGGGCTGAACGCGCTCGCGCGCCGCACCGATGCGGTCGCGGTGGTCACGGACGGCGCCGACGGCGTGTTCTGGCTTCAGGACGGCTCGGTGCGGCACCTGCCGGCCTTTCCGGTCAAGGCCGTCGACACGCTCGGGGCCGGCGACGTCTTCCATGGAGCGCTGGCGCTGGCGGCGGCGCGCGGCGCGAGCACCCGCGAGGCGTTGCGCTTCGCCTCCGCCACCGCCGCCATCAAGGTCACGCGCTTCGGCGGCCGGGCCGGCACGCCGACCGCCGCCGAAGTGGCGGCGCTATTGGCGCGATAAGCGGCTGGGGAATTTGTGCGGGCCATCGTAAGCTCGCCCCGAAAGGGTCGATCTCCGAATGGATCTGAACAGCCTGACCGCCGTCGCGACGCCCAGCGCGGCGGACCGCATCTGCGTGACGCTCCGGCAGCGGGGGGAAGGCGCGCCATGAGCGCGATCAAGGCGCTGCGCGGGCCTGCCATCGCGTTCCGCGCCGATCCTTTCGCGGCCGCCTCGCGCGAATGCCTCGTCCATCACGAGGATGCGCTCGTCGTCATCGCGGACGGGCGGATTGAGGCGTTCGGCCCCTACGCCGAGCTGCGCAGGAGCCTGGCGGCCAGCATCGAGCCCGTCCACTATCCCGATGCCGTTATCACGGCCGGGTTCATCGACGCGCATGTGCATTATCCGCAGCTTGCGATGATCGGGGCGCATGGCGACGACCTCCTCGGCTGGCTGACGCGCTACACCTATCCGGCCGAGGCGGCCTTCGCGGATGGCGCCCATGCGGCGCGCGTCGCGGAGGTTTTCCTGCGCGAATTGCTGCGCGCCGGCACCACCACCGCGCTCGTCTATTGCACGGTGCATCCGCAATCGGCCGAGGCGTTCTTTGCCGAGTCGGCGCGCTGGGGCACGCGGATGATCGCCGGCAAGGTGCTGATGGACCGCAACGTCCCCGAGGCGCTGCGCGACACGGTCGAGACCGGCTACCGCGACAGCGCGGCGCTGATCGAGCGCTGGCACGGGCGGGGCCGCAATCTCTATTGCGTGACGCCGCGTTTCGCGCCCGCCTGCACCCAGGCGCAGCTCGAGGCCGCCGGCGCGCTGCTGAAGACGGCGCCCGGCCTCTATCTCCAGACCCATCTCTGCGAGAGCAAGGCCGAGATCGCCTGGGTGCGCGCGCTCTTTCCCGAGCGCGAGAGCTATCTCGACGTCTATGCGAAGGCGGGTCTCGTCGGGGCGCGGTCGGTCTTCGGCCACGGCGTGCATCTTCATGAGGGCGATTTCTGCACCTGCCACCGCGCCGGCGCGGCGATCGCCCATTGCCCGACCTCAAATCTCTTCCTCGGCAGCGGCCTGTTCCGGCTCTTCGAGGCGGTCGACCCGCGTCGCCCGGTCCGGGTCGGGCTCGGCACAGATGTCGGCGCCGGCACCAGCCTGTCGCAGCTTCAGACGCTGAACGAGGCCTACAAGGTGGCGGCGCTCGCGGGCCGGCGCATCGATGCCGTACAGGCCTTCTATCTCGCCACAGCCGGTAGCGCGCGGACCCTCCATCTGGAGGGAGTCATCGGCAACCTGCAGGCGGGCACGGAGGCCGATCTCGTCGTGCTCGACCCGAAGGCAACGCCGCTCATGGCGTTTCGCGACGCCTATTGCGAGAGTATCGAGGAGCGCCTCGCCATGCTGATGACGCTCGGCGACGATCGCGCCGTCCGCGCCACCTATGTCGCGGGCGAATGCGTCTATGATCGGGATCGGGACGGTGAGCCTTTCATGCGGCCCGCGAGCTTATCGCAATAGGAG
>JBDHTH010000334.1:0-4218 GCA_039808545.1 Phreatobacteraceae bacterium
GCCGTCATCGCGCTGTCGACCTGGCCGCAGAGCAGGATGGCGGCGCCGGCCGGCAGCCTCTCGGGCAGCGGCGCAAGCCCCGCCACCGTAAGGCCGACCGAGGAGCCGATCGCCGCGCTCGCGCCGACCGGATGCACCACGTAGCGGATGCGGTCCTGGAGCTGATTCGCCTTGCGCAGCACCTCCAGCGGTCCCGCGAGGTCGAGCAGCAGGGCGCGTGGCGGCACGACCGCATAGACAGGCCGGATCTCCGGCTGTGCCGCCTTAAGGCTCACGCGGCGGCCTCGGCCGGGATGGCCAGCGCCTCCGCGACGCTGACGATGCGGGCGAAGCGCCCCGCCAGCACCAGCTCGGTCCGCGCCTTGATGTCGCGCGCCGGCCAGACGTGCCCGGCCGCATCGCGCATCGGGAAGGTGAGGGTGGCCTCGCTGACGAAATCGACCGCGTAGCCCTCGTCCGAGAGGTGCCGCGTGGTCGTCTCGCAGCACTGCTCGGTGCGAACGCCTGAGACGATGACGCGGCGAATGCCGTTCTTCACCAGCCAGACGCCGAGGCCGCTGCCGATCAGCGCGCTGTGGCGCTGCTTGTGGAACACCGCCGCCGGCGCGATGTCGAGCGGTGCCATGGTGCGGACATGGCCGCTCTCCAGCGAGAAGACGCCGCGCGGCTCGACATGAAAGATCTGGACGATCGGGATGCCGCGCGCCGCCGCGCCGTCGACCAGCGCCTGCTGGGCCGCGAGATAGGCGGGCAGCTCCGCCTCGTCCCAGTAGGCACGATGGCGGAACGATTCCTGGGCATCGATGACGAGCAGCGCAGTTTCGGTGGCGGACATATCGGATCTCCTTGATCGCGTCGGGATCAGGGATAGGCGCTTGAAGATAGGCCGGAAAGACCATCGCCGGACAATCAGCGGACAAATTCCGCCATCGTTGGCAGCCGTGATGACAAGCGGGCCGGCCTCGCCGAAGATGGCGCATGGACAAGGCCTCGAAAATCCTCGTCGCCGGCGGCGGGCCCGTTGGCCTCGCGGCGGCGCTGGAGCTTTCGCGCCGCGGCTTTCACCCGCGCATCATCGATAATGACGGCGAGCCGACGCCGGAATCGCGGGCGCTCGGCATCAATCCGCGCACGCTCGACCTGCTGACCCCGTCCGGCGTCACCGCGACGCTGCTGGAGAAGGCACACCGCGTTCACGGCTTCCGCTTCTATGACGGCGACACGCTGCTCGCCGATATCGACCTCGCCAATCTCGATCACCGCTACAAGTTCCTGCTGTCCTATCCGCAATCCGAGACCGAGAAGGTGCTGATCGCGGCGCTTCGTGTGCGCGGCATTGATGTCGGCTGGCACGAGGCGCTTGCGAGCCTCGATATCGCGGACGGGCGAATCCTCGCCAACGGCGAGGCCTATGACGCGCTGATCGGCGCCGACGGCGCCCATTCCTTCGTGCGCAAGTCGCTCGGCATCGGCTTTCCGGGCGAGAGCGAGCCGGAGCGCTTCGGCCTCGCCGACGTCGCGTTCGGCGATTGGCCTCACCCCTGGGACCGCGCGGTGGCCGCGTTCCACGAGGACCATGTCGTCGCCTTCATCCCGATGCGGCCGGGCTTCGGGCGCTTCATCACGACGCAGCCGAACATCCTCGACCTCCTGCCGAAGGCGGCGGCGCGCGGCGACGTGGTCTGGCAGTCGAGCTTCAGGATCAGCTACCGCCAGGCCGAGACTTATCAGCAAGGCAATGTCTTCCTGGCGGGCGATGCGGCGCATATCCACTCGCCGATCGGCGCGCGCGGCATGAATCTCGGCGTGGAGGACGCCTGCTGGCTTGCCTGGATGATCGCCGAGGGACGCACCGAAGGCTATACGACGGCGCGCCACCCGGTCGGCGCGCGGGTGCTCAGGCAGACGAGCGTGCCGACCGGCTTCCTCGCCTCCAAGGCGCGCTGGCGGCGCGCCTTCCTGCACTACCTGGTCTCGCCGATCCTCGGCGCTGCCTTCGTGCAGCGCCGTCTCGTTCCGATGTTGCTCGGGCTCGATACGCCGGCCGCGCCCTGGCTGGCGGAAGGCTGACATTTTCAGCCTGATTCGGCCTGTTTTCGCCTATTTCCGCGCGCCCGGCGCCTCGCGCGCAATGACCTCGACGTCGCGGTCGCGGCCGGTCTCCACCATGAAGGTCTGGCGGAACAGCTTGCCCTCGTTGCGGGCCTGGGCGATGTACTCGCCCTCCGCCAGGATGATCGAGGGGAAGGCGCCGATGCTCTCCTTGATGGTGTCGCCGCCCGGCGTCAGGATCGTCCAGGCGGTGTTCGGCAGCGGCTCGCCGCCCTTGGTGGCGACGAGCTTCAGCGTGATCGTCGCGGCCCGGTGGTTGAGGGTCGCGTCGATCAGCTTGCCGGCCTTGATGGTGATGTCGGCGCGCACCGTCGCATTGGTGTCGCCATAGGTGGAGACGATGTTGTAGGTGCCTTCCGGCACCAGCAGCAGCTCGCCGGCCGGCGCGTTGCGCAGGTAGAGCTTCTGATCCTGGCCCGTGAACAGGCCGCCCTGATAGATGTCGAAGGTGATCTGCTGCGCCGGGATCGGCGTCTTGCCGATCGCCGCCGCGAGCTTCAGCCCGCCGGCGTTGATCACGAAATTCTCGCGCACCGCCTCGGTGTTGACCGCGATGCGCCGCGTCATCACCACCGTGCCGTAGGTGACGTGCACGACATAGCCGCCCGGATTGAGCGCGAAGACGGGCGCCGCCTCGCGCGTCTCGCCGACCAGCGCGAAGGTGCCGTTCGGCTCCGGCTTGTCGGAGAAGACGCGCCACACAACGCCGGTCTGCACCGTCGCGCCGTCCTTCGCGTAGCGCGCCGACAGCGCGAGCGGCACCTTTCCGTCGGGCGTGCGCGGCAGCGCCGCATGCGGGGTCTGCGAGGGAATGCCGGGCATCACCGGCGCGATGGTCGGCGGCACCGGCGCGAACGGCATGGCGCTGTTGACGCCCGGCAAGAGGCCGTTCGGGTTGATGACGCCCGAATTGATGTCGTCGACGACGCTGCGCGTGCGCCGCCTAAGCCGCTCCTGCGCAAACGCGTCGGCCATGGCGCCCGCCAGGATCGCCACGATCCCGAGGGCCGCGCCGACATGACGTTTCGTCACACCAGGGAAAGGCGCGCGCATCAGGCGCATGCGAGACAAGTCATGGGACCAGTCGGCTCCATCCTTTGGCATAGGGAAGGGCGATCGACGCCGGGCCGCGAAGCAGCCGTCACCTTGTCGCTCGGAACCATGGCAAATTCAAGCCGCAGGTGACCTTGCGAAACCCGCCCCGTCCGGGCCGGGAAAGTGGCTTGGAACCGTTCCGATCTGGCCGTTTCGGCGTTTGAAACCCTGCCGTTCCGTGCTACCGGCAGGCGCGACAAATGCAGAGGAAATCCCATGAAATCCCTCGCCGAGCACCTGAAGACGCGCCGTTCCGTCCCCTTCAAGGTGATGGACGGGCCCGGCCCCGACGCCGGAACGCTCGCCGCGATGCTCGAGATGGCGGCGCGCGTTCCCGATCACGGCAAGCTCGCGCCCTGGCGCTTCGTCGTCATCTCGCCGGAGGCGGCCGCCGCGCTCGGCGACAAGCTCGCGGCGCTCGCCGCCGCGAAGGGCGATGCGAGCCCGGAGCGCGCCGAGCTGGAGCGCCGGCGCTTCCGCCGCGCCCCCCTCGTCGTGGCGGTGGTGCACAAGCCGGTCGAGCATCCGAAGATCCCCGAATGGGAGCAGGTCCTCTCGGCCGGCGCGGTCTGCCTCAACCTGCTGCACGCGGCCTATGCGTTCGGCTTCGGCGGCACCTGGGTCACCGAATGGGTCGCCTATGACGCCGATGCGCGCGCCCTGCTGGGTCTGACCGAGAAGGAGCGGATCGCCGGCTTCGTGCATATCGGCACGCGGCGCGAACCGGTCGAGGACCGCACGCGGCCCGTCATGGCCGATATCGTCACCTATCTCTAGAGCCGCACCGATGCACTACGACGCGCGCGCCAACGACCACGGCCTTCCGCACGACCCGCTGAAGGCGCTGGTCGCGCCGCGCCCCATCGGCTGGATCAGCGCGCTGTCGGCGACGGGCGCGCTCAATCTCTCGCCCTATTCCTTCTTCAACGCCTTCTCGTCGCGGCCGATGATCGTCGGCTTCTCCAGCGAGGGCCGCAAGGACGCGATGACCTTCGCGGAGGAGGGCGGGGC
>JBDHTH010000335.1:0-4213 GCA_039808545.1 Phreatobacteraceae bacterium
CGCCGCGCTGGCGGGACGCGCCGTCAACCTCATCGATCCGGACGCCGAGTAGCCCGTCCTACAGCCATTTGCCGTGAAACACGCGCTCGCGCGAGCGCGTGATGTGATCGCGCATCCAGCGCCGCGCCCCCTCCGCGTCGCCGTCGCGGATGCAGTGGAAGATCGGCTCGTGGCTCGAGCGGACGGCCGCGGCGTGATTGGACGATTTCAGCGTCGACAGGCTGCGGGCAAGCTCGATCAGGAAACGGATATGCGCGCGCGAGGCGTGCCACATGCCGATGAAGAACGGATTGTGCGTCGCGTCCGCGATCGCGCCATGATAGCCGAGATCCTCCTCGACCCCGGGCACGTCGCTTCCCTTGCTCGTCTTGATGTCCCTAAGCAGGGTACCGATCCGCTCGATGTCCTCGGGCAGCCGGTTGCGCGCCGCGGCGAAAGCGATTTCCCCTTCCATGGCAATGCGATACTCATAGAACTGCTGGATATCGGCAATGCTGTGGAGCTGGGCCGGCAATACGGCAAGCGGCTCCTCGCGCGGCGCCGCCATTCCCGATAAGCCTACGACGAAGCTCCCGGCGCCCTGCCGGGAGCGGATCAGCCCGTCGGCGCGCAACCGCTCCAGCGCCTCGCGCACGATGGGACGCGAAACCCCGAAGCGCTCGCAGAATTCCTTCTCGGAAGGCAGCTTCTCCTCGGGCGGAAACTGCCCCGTTTCGATCTGCCTGACGATGTCGCCATACAGGACATCGCTCATCTTAAGCCGGCGGCTGCCCATGGCGCGGACTCGATTCATGCTCCGATTGCAACCGATCGGCCCTCACTTAACAAGTCTCGATGCGCCGTCGCCGCTGTTCTGGAGGCATCCTCATCGAGGAAAGCCCCGATCCCGACCCAGATGGCTCTCGATTCCGCGCCCCTTCAGGAAAGCTCCGCCACGGCGAGTTCGTTGAGGAAGGCGAGGCGCTCGGCCGGGTTCTGGCCCATCGTGCGGGCGGCTTTCTCGACATGAGCCGTCAGCCGTGCGAGGGCGTCGTTGGCGATGTCAACGGGCAGTGGCTCGCCGTCGTAGATATCGGCGAAGCGGCCCGCGAGATCGGCCAGGAGGCGGGCCAGCGCCGCATTCTCCGGATCGGCCGCCCTGAGGGCGAGCGCCTTGCCACGGAACTCCTGATAGGTGCGCAGGCCGCCCTTCTGATCACGCAGCCAAGCCAGCAATTCGTTCATCGTTCAATGTCCTCTGGATGCTCTCTCGCCGGGGCGCGGCGCGTTCAGCGGCGCGCCGCCAGGCTGACGCGGCCGCCATGGCGCGCCGACCATTCGACCGGCGCGGCCAGGAAGCGCTCGATCTCGGCGCGATCCTCGGCGGCGAGATGGCGGCTGGAATCGGCGCGCAGCACGTCAGCCCAGGTCGCCAGCGCATGCAGCGTCAGGCCGGCCTCCTCCAGGCGCGCGCGGGCGCCCGGAAACACGTCGTGATAGAAGATGGTCAAGGCATGCTCAACGGTCGCGCCGGCAGCGCGCAGACCGCGCAGGAAGGCGAGCTTGCTACCGCCGTCGGTCGTCAGGTCATCGATCAAGAGCACCCGCAGCCCCTCGGCCGGCCCGCCTTCGACCTGCGCGTTGCGGCCGATGCCGAGCGGCCGCTTGCGGACATAGCGCAGCTTCAGCCCGGTCCGCTCCGCGAGCCAGGCTGCGAAGGGAATGCCGGCCGTCTCAGCGCCCGCCACGGCGTCGAAGGCGCCGGCCGGGAAGGTCGCCTCGGCGTAGCGCACCGCGAGGTCACATACCGCCCGACGCAGCGCCGGCTCGCCGAGCAGCAGGCGCACATCGACATAGACCGGGCTCGCCCAGCCGCCCGCGAGCATGAAGGGCTGCGTCCGGCTGACATGGATCGCGCCCGCCTCAAGCAGCAGTTCGGCGGTCTCGCGGCCGATCTCGGCGGCGCTCATGCCCGCACCTCCCCGACCGACCAGGGCAGCTCTTCTCCGCCTCGAAAGATCACGACATCCTCCTCGCCCACCGCGACCGCCTCGAGCTGGCGGCCCGGGCGCTTGATCAGCTCGATCGTGCCGGCATTCGGCGCCAGCCCGTAGAAGCTGGCGCCGTTGAGGGAAGCGAATGCCTCCAGGCGATCGAGCGCGCCCTCCTCATCGAACACTTGGGCATAGGTCTGCAAGGCTGTGGCGCCGACGAAGACGCCGGCGCAGCCGCAAGCCGCCTCCTTGGCGCCGCGCGCATGCGGCGCTGTATCGGTGCCGATGAAGAAGCAAGGCTCGCCCGAGGTGACGGCCTTGCGCAGCGCGAGGCGGTGGCGCTCGCGCTTGGCGACCGGCAGGCAGTAGAAATGAGGCCGCAAGCCACCCTGGAACAGCGAGGTGCGGTTGATCACCAGGTGATGCGGCGTCACCGTGCCGGCGACGCGCGGGGCATGGGCGCGGACGATGTCGGCCGTCTCGGCCGTGGTGACGTGCTCGACCACGACCTTGAGCCCCTGATGGCGCTTCAGCAGCGGCAGCAGGCTCTCGGCCATGAACACCGCCTCGCGGTCGAAGATGTCGACGGCCGGATCGGTCGCCTCGCCATGGATGAGGACCGGCATGCCGATCGTCTCCATGCGCTCCAGCACGGGGGCCAGCGCCGGAATGTCGGTGACGCCGTGATGCGCGTTGGTGGTGGCGCCGGCCGGATAGAGCTTGGCGGCGACCCAAGCGCCCTCCGCGAAGCCGCGCTCGATCTCGTCCGGCGCGGTGGCATCGGTGAGATAGCAGGTCATCAGCGGCGTGAAGTCGGAGCCTTCCGGCCGCGCGGTTAGGATGCGCTCGCGATAGGCACGGGCCGCCGCGACCGTCGTCACGGGCGGCACGAGGTTCGGCATGATGACGCCGCGGGCGAACTGGGCGGCCGTATAGGGCAGCACGGCCTTCAACATCGCGCCATCGCGCAGATGGACGTGGAAATCGTCCGGCCGGCGGATCGTGATGGAGGCCGGCGGGGCGCGGCCAGTGGCATTCGTGGTTTCGAAGAGATCCGCGACGCTCATTGCACGGCCTCCCGGATGGCGGCGCGCATCACCGCCACGCCGGCCACGAAGTCGCCAAGGTCCATCGCCTCGCGCGGGTTATGCGAACCGTGCTCGTTGCGCACGAAGATCATGGCGCTCGGAATGCCGGCATTGGCGAAGACGGCCGCGTCGTGGCCGGCGCCGCTCGGGATCTCCTCATGCGGCAGGCCGAGGCCGCGCGCCGCTTCCTTCAATCGCGCGACCCAGCCGGCATCCATGGTGGCGGTCGGCGATTCCAGCCGGCGGTCGAGCTTGAACTCGACGCCCCGCTCCTCGGCGATCAGGCCGCATTCGGAGACGAACAGGTCGTAGAAAGCCTCCAGCGTCTCGGTGCTCTGGCTGCGCACCTCGAACGAGAAGCGCACGCGGCCCGGAATGCGCGCGATGGCGTGCTCCTGCGCGTCGGTCCCGAACACGCCCGAGGTGACGACGACGTCGCGGCCGCGCTCCAGCAGCGTGCGCCAGTGGCGATCGAGATGGGTGACGAGCTCGGCCGTAGCGAAGACCGCGTCGCGCCGGAGCCAGCGCGGCACCGCGCCGGAATGGCCGGCCTCGCCGATGCATTCCACCACGCGGTGGCGGACATTGCCGCGAATGCCGGTGACGATGCCGACCGGCAGGTCGCGCGCCACCAGCACCGGGCCCTGCTCGATATGCAGCTCCACCCAGGCCGCGACGGTCTTCGCATCGAGCAGCGGCTCGCCCTTCTCGACGCGCGCCATGTCGACGCCGACATCGCGCATGCAGTCGGCGAGCGTGCGGCCGGTGTCGCTTGCGGGGGTCGCGAGATCGGCGGGCGAGAGTTTCCCGAACAGGGCGCTGGAGCCCATATAGGCCTTGCCGAAGCGCGAGCTCTCTTCGCCGCGCAGGCCATAGACCTTGATGGTGCGGCGCGGCTTGAAGCCCTCCTCGCGGAAGCGCGCGAGGATCGCGAGGCCCGCGATGACGCCGGCGGCGCCGTCGAAATTACCGCCCTGCGGCACGGAATCGAGATGCGAGCCGCAGGCGAGGAACGGCAGGTCCGGCTCGCTGCCTTCGAGCGTGACGACGAGATTGGCGCCGGCGTCGCGCTCGGCCGCGAGGCCGAGCTGGCGGGCCTCTTCCTCCACAAAGTCGAGCGCGAGACTCTCGCGCTCGCTATAGGCTTGGCGG
>JBDHTH010000336.1:0-4212 GCA_039808545.1 Phreatobacteraceae bacterium
TTCGATCATGCGGCCGAGCCTATAATGCATGGCGGCGAAAAGGGGAAACCGCCTCGCACTGCCGTGTCGCGCGCCCAAGGGCGTGAAAAATGCAAGGCGCCGCCCAATCCTCGCCTGCTTTGGCCCGCTTACTGGCCGAGCCTGAGCTCTGGGTTACCGATGTCGACACTCTCACCCCGCATGCCGCGCCGCCTCTTCCTGAAGGGGCTCCTCGCATCCATCGCGAGCTTCGCCGCATCCGGCGCCTATGCGTTCGGCATCGAGCCGATCTATCGGCTGCGCGTCCAGCGCTACGCGATCACGCCCGCGACATGGCCGGCCGGCCTCCGCCTGCGCGTCGCCGTGGTCGCGGACCTGCATGCGAGCCCGCCGCAGATGTCGCTGGAGCGGGTGCATGAGATCGTCGCGACGACCAATGGCCTCGAAGCGGACGTGATCCTGCTCCTCGGCGACTATATTGCCGGCCATCGCTGGGTCACCGAGCGCCTGACCATGGCGGCCGTCGCGGAGGCGCTGGCGCCGCTCACCGCGCCGCTCGGCGTCTTCGGGGTGCTCGGCAACCATGACTGGTGGGACGATCGCGCCGCGCAGCGCCGCGGTGCCGGGCCGGTCATTGCTGAAAAAGCGCTGGAAAAGGTCGGCATCCGCGTGCTGGAGAACGACGCGATACGCCTCGCCAAGGACGGCCAGCCCTTCTGGCTGCTCGGCCTCGGCGACCAGCTAGCGTTCTGGGGGCGGCGCCGGAGCAGGGGCGTCGACGACCTGCCGGCAACGCTCGGCAGGCTCACGGACGACGCGCCCGCGATCCTGATGGCGCATGAGCCGCCGATCTTCGATTCAGTTCCGGACAGAGTGGCGGTGACGCTCTGCGGCCATACGCATGGCGGGCAGGTGCGGCTGTTCGGATGGTCGCCGATCTCGCCGGCCCGCGCCGAATACACCTACGGCCATGTCGTGCATGGCGAACGGCATCTCGTCGTCTCGGGCGGCCTCGGCTGCTCGATCATGCCGGTGCGTTTCGGCGTGCCGCCCGAGATCGTTCTCGTCGATCTGGGCGTCTCGGCCGATTCATGATGCAGCGCAGCAAGCGCGCTACCGAAGAGCTCCATCCGAAACAAAATCGCCCCGCATTCGGCGGGGCGATAAGTCGTCTTCGGAGGAAACGCTATCAGATATAGTGGCTGAAGACGGCGCGCTGCGCGACGCCCGGCAACTCCGAGCGAACCATGCCGAGATCCGCGAGCGAGCGGTCGTCGAGCAGCGAAAGCTCCGCGAGGGTCTGGCGATAGAGGCGCCAACGGCGATAGCTCTTGGCAATGTGCGTAAGGAACATGATCAATCTCCTGGTGTGTTTTTCTTGTCCTTCGTCGTGGAAGATAGGCCGATCGGTTCGATTCCGGTACCGGCGAAGTCTTCAATGCTGCACTGCAACAACTGCATGGGGTAAGATTAAAAATTAAGCACTTTCTTAAGGAGTCCTCGTCTTTCCCAGCAATATCATGGCTTTGTGGTGGCACGGAGGTGTCGCCATGGCCACAAAGTCCTGGTCTGCTCTTATTTGTGCGCTTGCTCTCTCGGCGCCGGTCGGGCCTGCCGCCGCCCAGTCGATCAACACCGCCAGCGCCGATGCCTTTCTGTCGGGCCTTTCCCTGCCCGTGCCGCGCGGCGCGACGACCGTGGCGGTCTGTCACGGCTATGGCTGCCCCTATCGCGCGCCGATCCATCTCGGACCCGGCGACGTCGCGGTGCTTCGCTCTCTGCTGGCACAGGGCAGCGGCTCCCCGGCCGCCGAGCGGCGGGCGATCGCCCGCGCGGTCGCCTGGTTCGAGCGCAAGGCGGGACCGATCGCCGGCACCGTCAACGACACCCCCTCGACCGATCCGCATCTCGCCGGCAAGCGCGGCGAGCAGGACTGCATCGACGAGGCCGCGACGACCACCGGGCTGCTCGTGCTCCTCGAGGCCCAGGGCATGCTGCGCCATCATCGGGTGGCGCCGCCGATCGCCTCCGGCTTCCTGTCGACCGGCTATCCGCATATCACGGCCGTCATCGCCGAGAGAGTGAACGGCACGACCTATGCGGTCGATAGCTGGGCCGACCGCAACGGCGTGCCGCCGATCGTCATGCAGACCGACCGCTGGCTCGCCTGGGCGAATGGCCGCCAGCAGGTCAAGATGACGGCCGAGGAGCTGATGGGCGAGCCGAGCCGCCAGATGGTGCGCAAGCGCAAGGCACCGCACGGCTGATCCAAAAACGACAGGCGCGCGAGGCGCTTGCCGTCCTTTCCTGAATCGGGATCGCAGGATTACTCGGCCGGCTTGCGGATGACGGGCGCCAGCGCCATGCGCTGCACGCCCTTGCCGAGCAACTTAGGCCGCTGCGAGGAGAGCGTCCGCGAATTGACGCCGATCCAGCCGATCTCCGAGGAGAGCCGCCCGTATTCGATCTTCGGGCAGCGGTTCATCACGACCTTCAGCCCCGCCGCCTCGGCCTTCGCGGCGGCTTCCTCATGCCGCACGCCGAGCTGCATCCAGATCACCTTCGGCCGCGGCTGCAGCGACAAAGCTTCGTCGACGATCGCCGGCACCGCCTCGGCGGCGCGGAAGATGTCGACCATGTCGATCGGCTCAGGGACATCGGCGAGCCGCGCATAGGCGGGCTGGCCGAGCAGGCCCGTGGCGACCAGGCCCGGATTGATGGCGATCATCCGATAGCCGCGCTCGATCAGGTATTTGAAGGCGAAGAAGGAGGGGCGGGCGGTATTGGCCGAGGCGCCCACCATCGCGATCGTCTTCGACTGGTTGAGGATCGCGCGGATATAGGCGTCGTCGTAACGTTCGTGATCCATCGGCTACCGGTCGCTCCAGCGGGGAGGGCGTTTTTCCAGGAAGGCGCCGATCCCTTCCTCGGCATCGGGCGCCAGCATGTTCTCCACCATGACGGCGGAGGATTGCCGGTAGGCAGCCTCCAGGTCGCTGCCTAGCTGGGCATAGAAGGCCTTCTTGCCGAGCGCCAGCACCGGACCGGACTTGGAGGCGATCCTCTCGGCGAGCGTCATCGCGGCGCCGAGCGCCTCGCCGGGCTCGGCCAGATGGCTGACGAGGCCGATCCGGTAGGCCTCCTCGGCCGGGATCATGTCGCCGGTGAGCAGCATCGCGAGTGCCTGTTTGCGGCCGACGCTGCGCGACAGCGCCACCATCGGCGTTGCGCAGAACAGCCCGATATCGACGCCCGGCGTGCAGAATTTCGCGGATTTCGACGCGACCGCCAGGTCGCAGCTCGCCACGAGCTGGCAGCCCGCCGCCGTCGCGATGCCCTCGACGGACGCGATCACCGGCTGCGGGAGGGCCGTGACGCCCATCATCACCTTGGAGCAGAGCGCCATGATCTCGGTGAAATAGGCGCGGCCGCGATCGGCGTCGCCCCGATGCGCGCTCATTTCCTTCAGGTCGTGCCCGGCCGAGAAGACCCGCCCGCTCGCCGCGATCACCACGGTGCGGATGCTCTTGTCGGCCGCGAGCGCGGTGAACTGCGCGTCGAGCGCCCGGAGCGTCGCCTCCGACATCGGGTTGCGCCGCTCGGGCCGGTCGAGCGTCAGCAGCGCGACGCCGTCGCGGTCGGCGCGCGTCACCGGCGGCGTGTCGTTCGGATCCTCGGGCATCGTCTTTCGGCGTCCGTTGCGGTAGGCAGCGTTCTCCATAGTACGGGCGAGGGGAGAAAGCACGTGCCGGCACCGGTGATGAGCATTGCCGAATTGGAGGCTTTCCTCGATCGGGAATTTCCGCAGATCCATATCGGCGGCCGCGTCTATTCGGTCCATGCGCTCGACGAGGAAGGCGCGACGATCCGCATCGATGCCGGCGAGCGGCATCTGCGGCCGGGCGGCACCGTGTCGGGGCCGACCCTGATGGCGCTCGCCGACCTCGCCCTCTATGTCGCGATCCTCGCCCAGATCGGCCCGGTCGGGCTCGCGGTGACGACCAACCTCAACATCAACTTCCTGAGGAAGCCGCCGCCGGGGCCGCTGCTCGGCGCGGCGAAGCTGCTCAAGCTCGGCAAGCGTCTCGCGGTCGGCGAGGTGGCGATCCGCCCCGAGCGCGGCGGCGAGATGGTCGCGCATGTGACCGGCACCTACTCGATTCCGCCCGACCGCTGAGCCGCAAGCCAATGATTTTCGCTGGAAATTTCTGAGGTAATTTGATACCTATTTTT
>JBDHTH010000337.1:0-4201 GCA_039808545.1 Phreatobacteraceae bacterium
CCGCCGGGGCGGCATCGGTGCCAGCCGCTTCCGCCGGAGCCGGCTCTGCGTCGGGCGCCGGCGCTTCCGGCTCGGCCGGCGTCGTGTCGTAGCCGAGGCTGGAATCGACGATGTCGATCAGCGACAGGTTGGCGGCGAAATCGGCCGAGGCGAAATCATCGCTGGTCGAAGCGGTTTCGGCCGGAGCCTCGGCGGCGGCCGGGACCGGCGCCTCCGGCGGGGGCGCGGGGCGGCGCTCCATCCGGTAGCCGAGCGACTTCAGCACGGTCGAGAAATCCTCGCCGGCCGAGCCGACCAGCGAGGTCATCGCCACAGTGACGGTGAAGCCGCGCCCGTCGAGCGCGCCGGCCGGCTTCACGCCGGGGCTGTTCGGCCGCCAGGCGAGGGCCGGGCGGATCAGGTCGGCGAGCCGCTCCAGGATGTCGACGCGCACGGCGCGCTCGCCGGCGACGCGATAGCCGAAGAGGCGGTAGAGCGGCTTGGCGAATTTCGGATCGACCGGCACCGAGGTGCGCCCGCTCGCCGCGAGGTGCCGCAGATCATCGAGGCCGGGCTGGTCGAGGCCGCCATCCTTCAGAGCCCAGAGCTGGGCCGCCAGGGCGCGCGGCGCCGGCTTCATCAGGCCCGGCATGTAGATGTGATAAGCGCCGAACCGCACGCCGAGATTGCGTAGGGTGGCGCGGGCCGTCTGCTCGAGGCTTTTCACCTCCTCGGCGACCTTCTGCCGGTCGAGCACGCCGAGCGCCTCCACGAGCTGGAAGGCGACGCCGCGCGCGATCCCCTGCACCTCGGCCGAGGCCTCCAGCGCCAGCAGCGGGCCGAGATGCTTCTGGATATGCGCCTTGATCCACAGGTCGACGCGGTTCTGGACGGAATCGCGCTCGGCGCCGGCGAGCAATTCGTCGGCGATCAGGCGGATGCGCGGCTCGTAGAGCTTGTCGCTCTCGACCAGCTTGCCGACCGGCTCGCCGACGAAGCGCAGCGTGCCGTCCTGGGCGAGCGCGAAGGATTCGTCGCCCCCCGCCGCCAGGCGGTTGGCGCGGTTGGTGATCTCGCCGTTGAGCGCGACCTGGGCGGCGGCGCGCAGCGCCTTGGCCTCGGAGCCGGCCGCGCTCGCGTCGGCGACGAACTGGAAACCGGCGAGATGCCCGATCGTATGGCCTTCGACCACGACATCGCCGGTCTTGGTGATTTCAGCTTCACTCATGCTGTTCTCTCTAAGGCGACGCATCAGCACGCTGGTGCGGCGGTCGACGAAGCGTTCCGCGATCCGCGCGTGCAGGGCATCGGATAGCTTGTCCTCTACGGCTCTTGTGACGCTTTGCCAATGTTCGGGATCGGCCAGCCAGTCGGAGCGGTTCGCGGCAAAGGTCCATGTCCTGATCTGAGCGATGCGGGCCGACAGCGCGCCGATATCGCCGACCGGGTTGTCGGTCAGGTCCACCTGGCGGGCGAACCAGTCGGCGTCGATCTTACCGCCTCCCGCAAGGAAACCATAGAGGGTCGAGACGATCTCGGCATGCGCCATGGGCGAGACCTTGCGATAGTCCGGCACCTGGCAGACGTCCCAGAGGCGCGCGACGCCCGCCATGCCCCGCGCGCGGGTCCGGATCGCCGGCTCGCGCGACACCATGGCGAGGACGCGCACGTCGTCGGCATCGGGCGCGCGGGTCAGGAAAGGCTCGCCCGGCGGCAGGCTCAGCGTCTCGACGAGCCGTTCGATCGAGGTGAAGTCGAGCTCCGGATTGCGCCATTGCAGCACCTTCACCTGCGGGAAGGTATGCGATTCCAGGATTCGGACGAGGTCCGGCTCGAAGGGATCGCAGCGCCCGGTGGTGCCGAAGGTGCCGTCGCGCAGCGCCCTTCCGGCGCGGCCGGCGATCTGCGCCGTCTCGACCGGGTTGAGGCGGCGGAACTGGTAGCCGTCGAATTTGCGGTCGCCCGCGAAGGCCACATGGTCGACGTCGAGGTTCAGCCCCATGCCGATCGCGTCGGTGGCGACGAGGTAGTCGACCTCGCCCGACTGGTAGAGCTGAACCTGCGCGTTGCGGGTGCGCGGCGAGAGCGCGCCGAGCACCACGGCGGCGCCGCCGCGCTGGCGGCGGATCCATTCGGCGACCGCGTAGACCTCCTCGGCCGAGAAGGCGACGATCGCGGAGCGGCGCGGCAGGCGCGACAGCTTCTTCTCGCCCGCATAGGTGAGCTGCGACAGGCGCGGGCGGCCGAGAATGGCGGCGCCGGGCAGCAGCGTCTCGACCGCCTCCTTCATGGTGGCGGCGCCGAGCAGCATCGTCTCGTCGCGGCCGCGCCGGTTGAGGATGCGGTCCGTGAAGACATGGCCGCGATCGAGATCGGCCGCGAGCTGGATCTCGTCGACCGCGACGAAGGCGACGTCGAGGTCGCGCGGCATCGCCTCGACGGTCGAGACCCAATAGCGCGCGCCGGCCGGCTTGATCTTCTCCTCGCCGGTGATCAGCGCGACGGCGGCCTCGCCGACCCGGTCCACCATCTTCTGGTAGACCTCGCGCGCCAGGAGCCTGAGCGGCAGGCCGATGATGCCGCTCGAATGGCCGAGCATCCGCTCGATCGCGAGATGCGTCTTGCCGGTGTTGGTGGGGCCGAGAACCGCCGTCACCCGCCGCCCGCGTTCCGCCGGCGCGAGCGCCTCGCTCTTTACGAAAGCCATTATGCCGAATGAACCTTCAGGAACCGCAACTGTGTCATTTCGCGACGGTGGCCGCGCGGATCGCCATGCTTCCGTTTACCGCCGGAACGCGGCCGGAACAAATGCGGCCCGAATCGGTGCCCTGCGCGATGTCGCGTCTTTGTCCCGCCGCGGACAGCGCTGCTCGTCCAGCGGATTGCCCGGTTGCGGCAGGATAAAGCGTGACGCATCCGGACATAGGGAGTGCCGGCGTTAATATCCAGCCGCCGGAGGCCGGCCGGCGGTGCGCTAGTGGCCCGCTCGATCGTCCGGAAGCGGGACCGTCGGAACGGGGTGCGTTAACGCTTCGACCGAAGGGCGAACGAATCCCGTCCGAATCGCTGACCCGCTGCGGTGCGCGCTTTGTTCCGACCCAGCCTATTGCGGCGCCTGGATGCTGACGGCGCGCAGCACTGCGGTGCCGACCATGGTCTTGATGGAGGCGCGCCACGGCACCAGCACCCTGGCGCCGTTCACCGGCATCAGCGAGACCTCGATGTCGCGGTTCTCCATCATGAACTTCGTCTCGCGCCGCTCCGGGCGGTGGCCGGCGATCGGACGGTATTGGATCGAGCAGACGATCGCCTTGCCCTTGACGCCGCCGACATCGAAATTCTCGGTGCGCTTGAAGCTCATCACGAGGTCGAAGCGCACGCGGCCGTCGAAGACCGGCACGGTGCGGTTGCAGGTCTGCGGCGCCAGCGGATCCGCGCCCGTGACGGGGAACACGGTGGCGCTCAGCGGATCGATGACGCCGCGCAGATGCTGCTCCGTGAGCTTGACGCGCTCCGTATCCTCCTTGTCGACCGGAGGCTGCACATCGAGCGTGCGGATGATGCCGCCGGCCAGCGCCATGCGGACCGCCTCGTCGCGCTTGCCCTTGCTGGTGATGGTGTAGCCGGTCGGATGGGCGATCTCGCCCTCGCCGATCTGGCCGAGCGCGATGGCGGTGCCGCGCGCCGTCGTCGCGATCTTGGCGATGCCGGCCGCCTGCGCCGCCGCCGTGACCTTGTACTTGTCGCCGTCGAGCACGAGCGTCGCGGTGGCGGTGGCGACCTGCACGCCGGCGATCGTCACCTCGTATTTGGCCGTAGTGGAGATTTCGGCGGCGCCGGCCGGCGCCAAGCCTGCGAGAGGCACGGCCAGAAACGGCACGGCCAGGAGGTGCGATGCCTTCGGTCGAGCGGACAGGGACAGGGTCATGTGGGTCTGATTGAATCCGAAAGATCGAGGTCTTAATCAGCGTGGCGCGCAATATCCGAAGACACCCGCCGCGCATCCTTGAGGAGATCTGCAGCCGGGTGATTCGCCTTATATCGCGCTTCGTGCCGTTCACCCCATAGTTTGCGCCGATTGGGACCAATCTAAGGCCCGAAAAGGCCGATCGGGGCGGAACACGCCTTGACGGGCTAGGCCTCGGTCACTATACACCCGCGATCCTCGAACCGATCGAGATACCCATTCGAATCCGCGGCATCGTGGGTTGCGAGCCCAGCG
>JBDHTH010000338.1:0-4199 GCA_039808545.1 Phreatobacteraceae bacterium
TTCGCGTTCGAACTGCCGCCCTCGGCGCCGTACTGGACGAACAGATCCGCGTGATTCTGCAGATTGCCGCCGACGCCGCCCAGGGCATGGCGGATCGGTATCCCGAGCTCCCGCAGATGCTCCGCCGGACCGATACCCGACAGCAGGAGAAGCTGCGGCGTCGCGATCGCTCCCGCGCAGAGGATGACCTCGCGCTCGGCCCGCACCGTCTCGCTTCTTCCATCGCGGACATAGGAGACCGTTCTCGCCGTCCTTCCCTCAAGTCCGATGCTCGTGGCGACCGCGCCCGTCAGCACGTCGAGCCCGGAATGTTCGGCGGAGGCAGGCAGGAAAGCCGACGCGGCGCTGGAGCGCAATCCTAGGTCGATCGTTCGGTCGTAGTATCCGAACCCCGCCTGCGTCGTGCCGTCGAAGTCGGGATTGCGCGGATAGCCGGCTTCCAGCCCGGCATCGATGAAAGCCGCGTTCAGCGCGTTCCGCGTCTCGGCCTGCGGCTCGCTGATCGCCAGGGGGCCGGCGGTCCCGTGATGGTGCCCGCGGCGGCTACGGTGGCCTTCGATTTGCCGGAACACCGGAAGGACGTCGTCGAACGACCAGCCGACGGCGCCCGCCCGCGACCAGCCGTCGTAGTCGGCCGCATTGCCGCGATTATACACCATCGCGTTCACGGAGGAGGAGCCGCCGAGCACGCGCCCCATCCGTAGCGGGATGCTGCGCCCGGCGAGGCCCGGCTCGGGCGCCGACCAATACGGCCATTTATACGGCAGCATGGCGCGCGCCAGGCCGAAGGCCGCCGGCATCCGGAACCGGAGCCGGCTGTCGCGCGGCCCGGCCTCCAGAAGGAGGACCCGCGCATCGGGCGCCCGGCAAAGGCCCGCGGCGGCCACACATCCGGCGGCGCCCCCTCCGACCACGACATAGTCGTATCGGTCCTGTTTCATGAAGACGCGAACGCCCCTGACCGCGTTGTGCCTCGTGCCGCGGTCACGCGGGCGCCAAGGCGAGCTCCTCCGCGTATATGAAGCCCACCGGATGCATCTTGAATCCCTGGACCCTGCTGCTGTAGGCGGTCATGATCCGGGCCCAAATGGGCTGCGCGAACGGCGCGTCTTCCTGCAGCAGCTCCTCGATATCCTTCATGACCAGTTTTCGCTTTTCGAGGTCATAGGTCGCCTCAGCCTGGGAGATCAGCGCGTCGAGCTTCGGATTGGCGTAGTCCGTCTCGTTGTACGGCGCGCCCGAGCGCAGGATGAGCCCGATCAGGGAGAAGCCCGGCGGCCGGTGCGCCCAGCGGGTCAGCCCGAATGGAATCTTCAGGAAATCGGCATTGTAGACCGAAGACGGCACGGGCTTGACCGTGACCTTCACGTTGATGTCCGCCCACTGGTTGACCAGGACATTCGCGGCGGGGATGAGCCATGCGGGCGTCTGCGAGACGACCATCTCGGTCGAGAAGCCGTTGGGCAGGCCCGCCTCCTTAAGGAGCGCCTTGGCCTTTTCCACGTCGCGGCCCATGAAGGGCAGCTTGAAATATTCCGGATGGATCGGCGACACGAGGTGGTGCTCGGCGACGTCGGCCTTGCCGGCCATCGCGACCGCCAGGACCTGCGTTTGATCCACCGCCAGCTTCATGGCCTTGCGCACGCGCACGTCATCGAACGGCTTGGTGCCCACCTTCATGCGCGCGATGGCGGTTTCGGCGGTGGCGACCTCATAGATCTTCACGTTGGGGATCTGCTGCGCGAGCGGAAGGCCGGCGACATCCAGGAGATAGAGCCCGTCGACCTGGCCGGAGCGAAGCGCCGCCAGCGCGGTCATCGGGCTGTCGCCGACGTCGATGAACTCCAGCTTGTCCAGATGCGGCTTGACGCCCCAGTAGTTCTTGTTGGCCTCGAACAGGGCGCGGCGCGTGGGTTCGTACTCGACGAGCGCGAAGGGGCCGGTTCCGTTCATCCCGATCTTGAATTCGCCGCGCTCCTCGGGGTCCAGGATGGGCATCGAGTGCTCGGCGAGGATGACGGGCATTGCGATCGTGGGCGTGCGCAGGGTGAGTTGAACCGTGTGCGCGTCGATCTTCTCGATCGCCTTCTCACTCGGCCCGCTTGTGCCGTCGGCGCTGAAGAACAGCGGCTTGAAGTATCCGAGCATGTTCGAGCCGACTGCAGGATCGAGCACATGCTTCAGGTTCCATATGACGTCCTCTGCCACGAACGGCCGTCCGCTGCGCCATTTGACGTCGCGACGCAGCTTGAGCGTCCATGTCTTCAGATCGTCGCTGACCGTCAGGTCCTCGAGAAGATGCGGCCGGACGACATTGTCCTGGCCAAGGCGCGTCAGGGTCTCGCAGACCTGCCGCAGGACATTGTTGGCGCTCGCGACGTTGCTCCGGTGCGCCAGTTGCGGGAGGGGGTAGACCGCGTGGCCGATGCGCAGGTGCCCGCCCTTGGGCAGCTCCGCGGCGGCGCTTTCCCGCGCGCCGAGAGTGGGGATGCCGAGCGTCCCAAGCAGCGACCAGGCGGCGCCCTGCTTGAGAAGATCCCGTCGGTCGAAGGTCGATCCCGTCCCGGTATTCCCGCTCCTGCCGCTCATGTCGCTTCCCCCGCTGGGTTGAACCGGCCAACCAGGGCAGCGCACATGATTTGGATTGAATTGACAAATGAGAATTTTCCCCTGACTCATGAGTCTTGCTCATGTAAGCTCGATATGAGCGTGCCGCTGTCGCCGGATCGAGCCGATGCCAAGCCAGAAGCTTCCGCCGCTATCCTCATTGCTCGCCTTCGAGGCGGCGGCCAGGCATCGAAGCTTCACGGCCGGCGCGGCCGAGCTGGGGCTGACGCAGACCGCGGTCAGCCACCATGTACGCAATCTCGAAAATCATCTTCAGGCGTCGCTGTTCGTGCGCGAGGGGCGCGCGGTGCGGCTCACGCCCGCGGGAGAGATCCTATTCAAGGCCGCGAACGGCGGCTTTCAGCTGATCGGCGAAGCGGTCGGCAAGATCGCGCCCGCGAGGGGAAGCAACGAGCTGGTCGTTTCCCTGATGCCGCAGTTTTCAGCGCTCTGGGCCATCTATCGACTCGGCGAGTTTCAGAAGAAGCACCCCTCGATCAATGTGCGGCTGCATCACGGTCGCGAGGTGATCGATTTCGAGCGCGACAAGATCGATCTCGGCGTGCGCTGGGGGCCGGATACCCGGCCGGGATTGATGTCGGACGATCTCTACGGCCTGTCTTTCGCCCCGATCGCATCGGCCGCAATCGCGGCGGAGCTCGGGCCCGACATCACGCCGGATGTGATCGCGCGGCAGCGCCTGCTGCATGTCGGCGGCGCCCAGGTCAATGGCAGCTTCAACTGGGAGCATTGGCTGAGGACTGCGGGCGCCAAGGAAATACCGATCGATTCGACGCTGATCGTCGATGAATACATCGTTCTCATCAACGCCATGCTCGACAGCCAGGGGATCGGGCTTTGTCCGACGCTCTGGGTCGCGGATCTGCTGAAGGAAGGCAAGCTGAAGCAACTGTCTGATGTCACTCTCGAAAGCGACGAAAAATACTACCTCGTCTACCCGAAGAATCGGCAATATCAGGCGAAGATCAGGCTATTTCGCGATTGGATAACCGAGAAGGCCAGGGCGCCTTTCAAGTAAGATGGGCACCCTCGATCGGTCTAGGCCTCGTCGTCCCCGATGCGGCAGCACGACTTGTGCGGCAACTCGTCCGCGCGCCGGACCGGCTGGCCTGACGCTCGGCGATCCCTTTTCCGCGGCGCCGTGCCTCGACAAGGTGGTGCTGCGCCCGTTCGAGCCGGAATTGACGATAGAGTATCGCCTGCTGTGGCCGGACGGCACGCAGGTGTCGTTCGACCGCGCCCGTCTGGTGGCGCTGCTACGCGCCGAGGCCCGCAAGGTGCACAAGCGCCTGCGCGCCCTGATGGCCACCGATCCGGCGCCGCCACGCCGCAAGCCATGACTTTCGCGCAGGCACCATGATCGTCTGTCATATCGGCACGGCGCGACAATTGCGCCATGCTGGCGGTCATGGACACGCAGACCGACATCTTTGCGCCTGGCTTTATCGAGCAGCCCTTCTGGTGGGATGCGGCCCCACCTCTCGACTCGTCAACGGAGCTTCCGGACGAAGCCGAGGTCGCGGTGATCGGCGGCGGCATAGCCGGCCTGTCCACGGCGCTCGAGCTCGGGC
>JBDHTH010000339.1:0-4194 GCA_039808545.1 Phreatobacteraceae bacterium
GCCGGCCGTCGCGATGATCCCGAACACCGCCGTGGCGCTGCCGAACAATGCCACGCGGTGGGCCCGCGCCGTGAGGCCGATCCAGGCGAAGATCGGTCCCGCGAGGCCGAGCACCGGCGCGATCAGCATCCAGGGATGCGCCTTGTAGTTGGCGAGCCAGGCGCCGGCGCGAAGCTCCACCGTCTTGCCGAGCGGGTTCGACGGCCCGTCCGTCACCACCGCGCTGGTGATGGCGTAGCCCTCGATCCCGTAGGCGATCCATAGGCCCCCGAGGGCGAACAGCAGCACGGTCGCGAGCGCCGCGAGGCGCGCATAGCGGCGCCCGCGCTCGGCGAGGTCGCCGTCGGTGCGCATCGCGATGACCGCGCCGCCATGCGCGACGAGCATCGCGAGGCTCACGAGCCCGCAGAGCAGCGGAAACGGCCGCAGCAGGCCGAAAAAATTGCCCGCATAGGAGATCCGCTGCGTCTCGTCGAGCGAGAACGGCACGCCGAGCAGCACGTTGCCGACCGCGACGCCGAAGATCAGCGCCGGCACCAATCCGGCGACGAACATCCCCCAGTCCCAGACCGCGCGCCAGCGCGGATCCGTGATCTTGCCGCGGAACTTGAAGCAGACGGGCCTGAGGATCAGCGCCAGCAGGATCGCGATCATCGCGAGGTAGAATCCCGAGAAGGAGACCGCGTAGAGCGCCGGCCAGGCCGCGAAGATCGCGCCGCCGCCGAGGATCAGCCACACCTGGTTTCCCTCCCAGGTCGGGCCGAGCATGTTGAACAGCACCCGCCGCTCCGCATCGGTCTTCGCCGCGAAGGGCAGGAGCGCGCCGACCCCGAGGTCGTAGCCGTCCATCAGCGCGAAGCCGATCAGCAGCACGCCGAGCAGCAGCCACCAGATGACGCGGAGGGTTTCGTAGTCGAGGGGAATGGAGGTCATGATCTCACCCGATCCTCACGCGGCCGGCCCGGCGGCGGCGCCCTTGGCCAGCGCGCCGGCCTCTTCCGCCATCTGCTTCGGCCCCTTGCGGATGGTCTTCACCATCAGCACGACCATGATCGCCAGGAGGATCGTGTAGAGCACGAGGAAGAAGGTCAGGCTGATGACGAGATCGGTCAGCGTCAGCCCGGACGCGGCGTAGAAGGTCGGCAGCACGCCCTCGATCGCCCAGGGCTGGCGCCCGTATTCGGCGACGATCCAGCCCGCTTCGATCGCGATCCAGGGCAGCGGCAGGCTCAGCATCGCGACCCTGAGGAACAGGCGGTTCTCACCCAGCGTATGGCGCGCCGAGAACCAGAAGGCGAGCGCGAAGAACGCGATCTGGTAGAGCCCGATCCCGACCATGATCCGGAACGCCCAGAACAGCACCGCGACGTTCGGGATCGTGTCGAACGCCGCCTTTTCGATGTCTTCCGTCGTCGCGTTCTCGATGTCGGGCCGATAGCGCTTGATCAGCAGCGCGTAGCCGAGATCCTGCCAGTTGGTCGAGAACTCGGTGCGCAGCAGCTTGTTGGAGGGGTCCTTGCGGATACCCTCCAGCGTCCGGTAGGCGACGATGCCGTTCTCGATCCGCGCCTTGGCGTGCTCCACCAGCAGCAGGATGCCCGACACCTCCTTGCTCAGCGAGCGCGTGGTGATCAGCCCGAGCACATAGGGGATCTTGATCTCGAAGCGGTTGCCGTCCTTGCCCGGAATCGCGAACAGCGTCAGCCCGGCCGGCGCCGGCTCGGTGTGCCACATCGCCTCCATGGCGGCGATCTTCATCTTCTGGTGCTCGGTCGCGACATAGCCGCTCTCGTCGCCCAGCACCACCACCGACAGCGCCGAGGCGAGGCCGAAGGAGGCCGCCACCGTCATCGAGCGGCGGGCGAGAGCGATATGGCGGCCGCGCAGCATGTAGTAGGCGCTGACCGCCATCACGAAGATCGCGCCGGTCACGTAGCCGGCGCTCACCGTATGCACGAACTTCGCCTGCGCGACCGGGTTGAACAGGACCGCCATGAAGTCGGTCATCTCCATCCGCATCGTGTCGGGATTGAAGACGGAGCCGACCGGGTTCTGCATCCAGCCATTGGCGATCAGGATCCACAACGCCGAGAAATTCGCGCCGAGCGCCGTCAGCCAGGTGACGATCAGGTGCTGCACCCGCGACAGCCGGTCCCAGCCGAAGAAGAACAGGCCGATGAAGGTCGCCTCCAGGAAGAAGGCCATCAGCCCTTCGAGCGCCAGCGGCGCGCCGAACACGTCGCCGACATAGTGGCTGTAGTAGCTCCAGTTCATCCCGAACTGGAATTCCATGACGACGCCGGTCGCCACGCCCATCGCGAAATTGATGCCGAACAGCGTGCCCCAGAACAGCGTCATCTGCCGCCAGATGTCGCGGCCCGTCATCACATAGACGCTCTCCATGATCGCCATCAGGAACGACAGCCCGAGCGTCAGCGGCACGAAAATGAAATGATAGAGCGCCGTCGCCGCGAATTGCAGCCGGGAGAGCTCCACAACCGACATGTCGATCATCGTCAATCACCTGTAGGGCGGGCCCGCGCGTCAGGGCGCTGCCCGCCGACCGGCTCGCGCCGGACGTCGCGCGACGCCGCATTCGGCGCAAGGCGTCCTTGCGATGCCGGTGCGGCGCGCGGCACCCCGCCGATACGCCGCGCCGGCCGCCACAGCATTGACTGAAATCAATTCCATTTCCAGCCTGCGGGCGTAGACGCAGGCCGCGCGGCCGGGAGGCGCGCAGCTCGGAGCAAAGGGAAGACCGCGATGAGCGATCGCGCCGACATCGCCGCGCCGGCCCGGCGGCCCGATGCGCTGCGCCCGCTGGCGCGGCTCGGCGGCTGGCCGCTCGTCGCCGCGATCGCGCTGCCGCTCGTCGCCGGCGCGCTGCTGCTGGTCCAGGCCGGGCTCCTCGCCGACATCCTCGACCGGGCGATCCGCCAGGGCGCGCGCCCCGAGGCGCTGCTGCCCGCGATGATGTGGCTCGCCGCGATCTTCGCGCTCCGCATCGCCCTCGGCGCCGCCGCCGAGGCGGCCGGCGCGGCCGCGGCCGAGCGCATCAAGCGCGTGCTGCGCGCCGCGCTCCATGCCGAACTTCTCGGCCGCCGCCCGGTCTGGACCGCGACCCGCAGCTCCGGCGCGCTGTCGGCCGCGATCGTCGACCAGATCGAGGCGCTCGACGGCTTCTTCGCCCGCTTCCTGCCCGCGATGATCCAGGCCGCGATCCTGCCGCTCGCCTTCGCGATCGTCGTGATGCCGGTCGATTGGGTGGTCGGGCTGCTGTTCCTGGTGACGGCGCCGTTGATCCCCGTCTTCATGGCGCTGGTCGGCTGGGGCGCCGAGGCCGCGACCCGCGCCCAGGCCGAGAGCTTCGCGCGGCTGTCCGGCCTGTTCGCCGACCGCCTGCGCGGCATCCTGACGCTGAAGCTGCTCGGCCGCGCGGCCCGCGAGACGGAGCTCGTCGCGGAGTCGAGCGAGGCGCTGCGCCGCAAGACGCTCGGCGTGCTGCGCATCGCCTTCCTGTCCTCGGCCGTGCTGGAGTTCTTCGCCGCGCTCGGCGTCGCCGGGGCGGCGCTCTATGTCGGCCTGACCTTTCTCGGCCATCTCGACCTGCGCCTGACGCCGCTCGGCTATGCGGGCGGCCTCTTCTGCCTGCTGATGGCGCCCGAGATCTACCAGCCGCTGCGCCTCCTCGCGGCGCATTACCACGACCGCGCCGGCGCCAAGGCGGCGGTCGAGCAGATCGAGGCGCTGTTCGGCGCGATTCCGACGCCCGCCGCCGCGCGGCCGGAGGCGGAGCTGGCGCCGAAGCCCTCCGCCGCCTGCGCGGTCCGTCTCGACGGGCTGCGCATCGAGACGCCCGATGGTCGCCGCGCCGTGATCGACGGGCTTTCGCTCGACGTGCCGGCCGGCCAGCATGTCGCGATCCTCGGCGCGAGCGGCATCGGCAAGACGACGCTGATCGAGGCGATCGCGGGTCTGCGCGACATCGACGGCGAAATCCTTCTCGACGGTGCCCCGATCGGCGCGATCGAACCGCATGCCTTCCGACGGCGTGCCGCCTTCGTCGGCCAGCGCCCGCGCCTCTTCCACGGCACCATCGCGGACAATATCCGCCTCGGCCGCCCCGAGGCGCGCGGGGCCGATATCGAGGCGGCGGCCCGCAAGGCTGAAGTTCTCGCCTTTGCGGAGGACCTG
>JBDHTH010000340.1:0-4163 GCA_039808545.1 Phreatobacteraceae bacterium
GCGACCGCCTCCTCGCCCGAGATGTAGACGACGCGGTGGCCGGCGGTCGCGATGGCGGCCGAGGCCTGCACCAGCAGGGTCGACTTGCCGATGCCGGGATCGCCGCCGATCAGGATCACCGAGCCGCGCACGAAGCCGCCGCCCGTCACCCGGTCGAGCTCGGCGATGCCGGAGGGCAGGCGCGGCGCCTCGATCGTCTCGCCGGCGAGCGGCTCCAGCGCGAAGACGCGGCCCTGGCGGCGCGTGCGCTGGGCGGCCGGCACGGCGGCGCCCGCAGCCGCCTCCTCGACGATGGTGTTCCATTCGCCGCAGGAATCGCAGCGGCCCTGCCAGCGGCGCGTGACGGCGCCGCAGTTCTGGCAGACGAACTGGGAGGCGGGACGAGCCATCAGGCGGAGAGATAGACGCGGTGGTAGCGGCGGCCGAGGCTGGTCAGCACCTCGTAGCCGATCGTGCCGGCATGGCCCGCGACCTCGTCGACCGTGATGCCCTCGCCGATGAAGGTGGCGGTGTCGCCGCGCTTCGGCTTGACCGGCATGGCGGTGACGTCGATCGCGGTCAGGTCCATGGAGATGCGGCCGACGACGCGGCAGCGCGCGCCGTTGATCATCGCCTCGACGCTGCCGCCGGCGCGGAAGAGGCCGTCCGCATAGCCGATCGAGGCGATCGCCAGGGTGGTCGGGCGAGGGGCGGTCCAGGTGGCGCTGTAGCCGACCGTCTCGTCCTGCGGGACCTCGCGGATTTGCACGATGCGGACATCAAGGCGGACGACCGGCGCCATCGGGTTCTCGCGGCCGGCCAGAGGATTGCCGCCATAAAGCGCGACGCCGGCGCGGGCGAGCTCGTAGGGAAGCTTCGGCTCGAGGAAATGGCCCGAGGAATTGGCGAGGCTCGCGGGCACGCTCGGCATCAGCGGGCGGAGCTCGGCGAAGAGCGCGACCTGGCGGAGCGTGACCGGATTGGTCAGCAGCTCCGATTCGACGAAATGGCTCATCAGCAGCGCCAGCGGCTGGTCGCGGAGGCTGCCCTCGGCCGCGATGGCGCGGAAGGCTTCAGGCCGGAGCCCCAGGCGGTTCATGCCGGTATCGACATGCAGCGCGGCCGGCAGGCCAGAGCCCTTCCACTCGGCGATCTCCTCCGGGCTGCCGAGGACGGGGCGCAGGCGATGTTCGGCGTAGATGGGCAGCGTGCCGGGCGTCAGGCCGTTCAGCACGTAGACATCGACATCCGGGAGCACGGCGCGGACCCGCTTCGCCTCCGAGAGATGGGCGACGAAGAAGGTCCGGCAGCCGGCCTTGGCGAGCGCCGGCGCCGCCTCCTCGATGCCGATCCCGTAGGCATTGGCCTTCACGACGGCGGCGGAATTACCGGAGCGGGCGTTCAGGGCTTTCCAGTTCGCCGCGAGGGCCGCGAGGTCGATGGTGAGGACCGCGCCGGCATCGTCCCGTTCGGGGCCGGCGGTGATCGTGGTGGTCATGGCAGCCTCAATAGCGGTCCGGCATCCGGTCGGCGTTGGCGAGGTTGCCGAAGCGGGTAACGCTCGCGTCGAAATGCAGCTTGATGGTGCCGGTCGGGCCGTGGCGCTGCTTGCCGATGATCACCTCGGCCTGGCCGTGCACCGCGTCCATCTCGGCCTGCCAGGTGAAATGCTCCTCGGTGCCGATCTTCGGCTCCTTGTTCTTCAGATAGTATTCCTCGCGGAAGACGAACAGCACCACGTCGGCGTCCTGCTCGATGGAGCCGGATTCGCGCAGGTCCGAGAGCTGCGGGCGCTTGTCGTCGCGCGATTCCACCTGGCGGGAGAGCTGGGAGAGCGCCATCACCGGCACCGCCAGCTCCTTGGCGAGGGCTTTGAGGCCCGTGGTGATCTCGGTGATCTCCTGCACGCGGCTGTCGGAGGCGCGCTTGCCCGAGCCCGAGAGGAGCTGGAGATAGTCGATCACCAGAAAATCGAGGCCGCGCTGGCGCTTCAGGCGCCTTGCGCGGGCCGTGAGCTGGGCGATCGACAGGCCGCCGGTGTCGTCGATATAGAGCGGCAGGGCCTGCATCTCGCGCGCCGCCTGCTCGATCCGGTCGAACTGGTCCTGGCTGATCGAGCCGCGGCGGATGTCCGAGGAGGAGACGCCGGACTGCTCCGCGATGATGCGGGTGGTGAGCTGCTCGGCCGACATTTCGAGCGAGAAGAAGCCGACGATGCCGCCATCGACCGATTTGAGCTGGCCGTCGCTTCCCGTCTCGCCGCGCCAGGCCTTGGCGATGTTGAAGGCGATGTTGGTGGCGAGCGAGGTCTTGCCCATGGCGGGGCGGCCCGCGAGGATCACGAGGTCGGAGGGCTGCAGGCCGCCCATCAGCCGGTCCATGTCGTCGAGGCCGGTGGCGAGACCCGAGAGATGGCCGTCGCGCTGATAGGCGCGGCCCGCCATGGTGATCGCCTCGGCGATCGCGTCCTTGAAGGGCTGGAAGCCGCCGTCGTAGCGGCCGGTCTCGGCGAGCGCGTAGAGGCGGCGCTCGACATCCTCGATCTGCTCCTGCGGCGCCATGTCGACGGGCGCGTCATAGGCGATGTTGACCATGTCCTCGCCGATGGTGATCAGGCTGCGGCGGGTCGCGAGGTCGTAGATGGTGCGGCCGTAATCCTCGGCGTTGATGATGGTGGTCGCTTCCGCCGCCAGGCGGGCGAGGTACTGCGTGACGGTGAGGCCGCCGATATCGGTGTCCTCGACGAAGAAGGTCTTCATCGTCACGGGCGTCGCGATCTTGGCGGCGCGAATCAGCTTGGCGGCGGTCTCATAGAGGCGCTGGTGCAGCGGATCGTAGAAATGGCCCGGCTCCAGGAAGTCGGAGACGCGGTAGAAGGCCTCGTTGTTGACGAGGATGGCGCCGAGCAGGGCCTGCTCGACCTCGATATTGTGCGGCGAGGCGCGGCTCGGCGCGCGCGTGTCCAGCGCCTCGGCGAGATGGCGGAAATCGACGCGTTGTTCGGCGAGCGGCATGGGAATCGCAATGCTTAGAGACGCTGTCCGGATATCATGGGCGAGCGCGGTGATGGAACCGTGGCGGCGGTCGTGATCCGCGCGTGCACATTTATACATGGCCGCGCGCGCAGGCTCGAAATCGCGCTTGACTGTGCGCCGAAAAGCAAACGCCCGGCGCGAAGGCCGGGCGTCGTCGCTGGAAGGCGCGGAAGGCTCAGCCTTCTTCGGCCTCGTCCGCTTCCGGATCGTAGGTCTCGAACTGCATCTCCTCGGGGCGCTGCGTCAGGTCCTCGCCGCTCGCCTGGCGGTTCGCCTCGTCGGCCGAGCGGGCGACGTTGACGCTGACGTCGACCGAGACTTCCGGATGGAGCTGGACCGGCACGGTGTGCATGCCGATCGTCTTGATCGGGTGCTCGAGCGCGATCTGGGCGCGGGCCACCGTGAAGCCCTGGGCGGTCAGGCCCTCGGCGATGTCGCGCGGGGAGACCGAGCCGTAGAGCTGGCCGGTCTCGCCGGCCTGGCGGATCATGACGACGCTCGCGCCGTTCAGCTTCTCGGCGACCGCGTCGGCCTCCTTCTTGAGCTCAAGGTTGCGGGCCTCGAGCTGGGCGCGCTGGCCCTCGAAGACCTTCTTGTTGGCCTCGGTGGCGCGCAGCGCCTTGCCCTGCGGCAGCAGGAAGTTGCGGGCGTAGCCGTCGCGCACGCGGACGGTCTCGCCCATCTGGCCGAGCTTGGCGACGCGTTCGAGCAGGATGACTTGCATGGGGATCTCCTTATGGATCGTCAGGTTCCGGGTTGATTGGGGCCGCCGCGCTTCTTCGCGCGGGCGCGGATGTCGAGGGCCGTGTCGGCGGCGCCGAGCAGCGCCATGCCGACGATCGGCCAGCCGAGGATGAGCACGGTCGCGTAGAGGCCGCCGAGGATGAAGCCGCGCCCGGCCGAGCCCTTGGCGATGACGGAGTGCATCACCGCGAAGCCGATCAGCGCCAGGATCACCAGGAAGGATGCGGCGAAGACCGTGCCGGCGAAGCCGATCCAGCCGGGCAGGAAGGACAGCGCCAGCACCAGCGCGGTGACCGGCAGCACGAGGCGCGGCAGCTTCGTGGCGGCGAGGTTCGGCCAGGGGCGGGGCAGGCGGCCGGAAGCGCGCACGATGCGGGCCGCGAGATAGAAATCGATCAGCGTCGT
>JBDHTH010000341.1:0-4160 GCA_039808545.1 Phreatobacteraceae bacterium
CGCGACCGCCTGCCGATCCTCCGCCGTGAGCTGCCCGAAATTGCGGACCACCGCCGCCATCGAGCCGCCGACCACATCGCCCGAGGGGTTGAGCCCATCGGCAAGGAAGGAGGCGATATCGCCGACGCTCCAATCCGCGATGCCGTCGGCATGCGGCGTGATGTTCGGCACCTTGCCCTTGCCTTCCGGGTCCGGGCCGCCCGCGAAGCGCTTTTCCGTGACGATCGCGCCCCAGGGCGCGCGCGGGGAGTGGCACTCGGCGCAATGCCCCGGCCCTTCCACGAGATAGGCGCCGCGATTCCAGACCGCGTCCTTGCTCGCGTCCGGCGCCAACGGCTGCGTGTTCAGGAAGGCGAATTTCCAGAGCCCGAGGCCTCGCCGCACCGAGAACGGAAACGGCAGCTCATGCGGCTTATTGGCGTCCTGTACGGGCGCCAGCGTCTTCAGATAGGCGAAGAGGTCGCGCATATCCTCGGTGCGCATCCGCGCATAGGAGGTGTATGGGAAAGCCGGGTAGTAGTGCCGCCCGTCCGGCGAGGTGCCGTAGCGCATGGCGGTGACGAAATCCGCCTCGCTCCATCGGCCGATGCCGCGCGCCGGATCGGGCGAGATATTGGGCGCATGGAAGGTGCCGAACGGCGAGGCGAGCCCGAGCCCGCCGCCGAGCCGCAATTTGTCGTCCTGGCCGGGCGTCGCATGGCAGGAGGAGCAGCCGCCGGCGAGGAACATCGTCTTGCCGTTGGCAAGGTCCGCCGTGCGGGCCGGCAGCGCCGAGGCCGGCACGGTTTCGGGAATCGTCAGGTAGTAGAACAGCCCGGCGCCGACCAGGACGAGCAGCAGAAGCTCGGCGAGGATCCACTTCCGCATGCCCGTCCCTCGATGCTGCTTATCGCTTGGCGCGATAGGTCTCGTGGCAGCCGCCACAATTCTTGGTCACCTCGCCGAGCGCCACCTTCAGCGTGTCGAGATCCTTGACCTTCTCGCCCTGCTCCTTGGCGTCGGCCGCGAATTTGGCGGCGCGCGCGTCGAAATCGGCTTTCTTCTCCCAGACGGCCGGCAGCGCGGCGGTATCGCCGGTCTTGGTCGTGTCGGGGAACAGGGCGGCGAATTTCGTACCGGCCTCCTGGTAGGTCGCGAAGACGGCCTTGGCCTTGTCGAGGTCGAACGGCGTCTCGCCGCGCGACATCTGGGTGGAGACGCGGGTCTGCCCGCCGACCTGCTTCATCAGCTCCTTGCGCTGCGCGATCGCATCGGCCTGCGCGAAGACGGCGGTGACGCCGATCGTCACGGCCGCAGCCGCGAGAAAAACACGCTTCATACGTTTCCTCCAGAAGCTCCGGAACGACGCGGCCGCGCCGTCTGGAATAATTCTAGGCTGAAGGCGTGACGAAGGCGCAACTCACATCCGTGCGATGGCGCAAATTCCCATTGCGCCATCGAAATTTACCTAAGGTCAGGCTGCCGCCTTGGCGGCTTGCGCGATGCGCCAGATCACCTCGGGCGTCGCCGGCATGTCGACCTTGGTCGCGCCATAGGCGCGATAGAGCGCGTCCGCCACCGCGTTCATCACGGCCGGGCAGGCGCCGATCGCGCCGGCCTCGCCCGCCCCCTTCACGCCGAGCTTGTTGGTGACGCAGGGCACGTTGCGGGTCTGGAAGTTGATCGCCGGCAGGTCGCTGGCGCGCGGCACCGCGTAATCCATGAAGCTGGCGCTGACGAGCTGGCCGGAGTCGCGGTCGTAAACGGTGCGCTCCATCAGCGCCTGCCCGATCCCCTGCCCGACGCCGCCATGCACCTGGCCCGCCAGCATCAGCGGATTGAGGGTGACGCCGAAATCGTCGACGCAGAGATAGTTGACGATCTCGGTGACACCCGTCTCCGGATCGATCTCGACCTCGCAAAGATGCGTGCCATTCGGATAAGTCGCCTCCGGCGGCGTCCATTCGTCCTCATGCGCCAGCATCGCGGGCTTGGCGGCCGGCGAGGATGCGAGCTCGGCGAGCGAGATCGCCCGGTCCGTGCCGACGATCCGCACCTGCCCGTCGGCGAATTCGAGGTCCTGGGCGCTCGTCTCAAGCGCGTCGCTGGCGAGCTTTTTCAGAGCGTCGACCAGCTTCTCGGTCGCGCCCGCGACCGACGCGCCGCCGACCGGAATGGAGCGCGAGCCGCCCGTGCCGGTGCCCCATTTGATGTCGCGGGTATCGCCCTGCTCGACTTTGATTCGTTCCATCGGGATGTCGAGCTGCTGCGAGACGATCTGCGCATAGGCGGTCAGATGCCCCTGCCCGGTCGACTGCGCGCCCGACAGCACCGTGACGGTGCCGTCCTTGGCGAGCGTGACCTTGGCGTATTCCGCTCCCCCGCCGCCGCAGGCCTCGATATAGCAGCCGAAGCCGATGCCTCGGATTTTGCCACGCTTCCTGGCGGCCTTCAGCCGTGCCGGGAACCCCTTCCAGTCGGCGATCTCCTGCGCCTTTTCCAGGTGCCCCGCGAACTCGCCGGAATCGTAGACCCGGTCGGTCGCGGTCTTGTGCGGCATCGCCGAAGACTTCACGAAGTTCTTCTTGCGCAGCGCTTCCGGCGTCATGCCGAGTTCGCGCGCCGCATGGTCGACCAGCCGCTCCACGAGATAGGCCGCCTCGGGCCGCCCGGCGCCGCGATAGGCGTCGACCGGCACCGTGTTGGTGAAGATGCCGCGGATGCGGATATGCACCGCCGGAATGTCGTAGAGGCCCGGCGTCATGGTCGCGCCGATCCAGGGGATGAACGGCCCGTATTGCGAGAGATAGGCGCCCATGTCGGCCTTGAGGTCGACGCGCATGCCGATGATGCGGTTCTTGGCGTCGAAGGCGAGCTCGCCGGTCGAGACGTTGTCGCGCCCCTGCGTATCGGCCATGAAATGCTCGGCCCGCTCGCTGATCCAGCGCACCGGCCGGCCGAGCTTCCTGGCCGCCACCGCGACCAGCGCATATTCGCGGAACGTGAAGATCTTGGTGCCGAAGCCGCCGCCGACATCCGGGGTGACGACCCGCATCTTCGCCGGATCGATCTTCAGGATCGATTCGCAGAGGATGTCGCGGATCGAATGCGAGCCCTGGCTGCCGACATAGAGCGTATAGGTGTCGCGCTTGGCGTCGTAGTCGCAAAGCGCGCCGCGCGTCTCCATGAAATTGGTGACGAGGCGGTTGTTGACGACGTCGAGCCGGATCACCCGCGCGGCCTTGGCGAAGGCGGCCTCGGTCTTCGCCGCATCGCCCATGCCGGTGTCGAACGCGACATTGTCCTTGGCATGGTCCCAGACCGGGGCCGCGCCCTTCGCCATAGCGCCCTCGATGCCGATCGCGGCCGGCAGCGGCTTGTAGTCGACCTCGATCGCCTCGGCCGCGTCGCGCGCCTGCTCCAGCGTCTCGGCCAGGACGAAGGCGACCGCGTCGCCGACATGCTTCACCGTGTCCTTGGCGAGCACGTAGTAAGGCGGCACCGGCACCTCGGAGCCGTCGCCGTTCTTCACCCCCGCCTTGCAGGGCAGGTATTTGAGGTCCTTGATGTCCTCATAGGTGAGGATCGCCGCCACCCCCGGCATGGCGAGCGCCACTGAGAGATCGCCGATCTTGAAGGTGGCGTGCGCGTAAGGTGAGCGCAGCACATAGGCCTGGAGCGCGTTCTTCGCCGGAATGTCGGCGATGTAGCGCCCCGCCCCGGTTATGAACGCCTGGTCTTCCTTGCGCCGGACAGCCTGGCCGATGCCGAATTTCATGCCGCACTCCAAAGGGCGAGCGCGCCGAGCGGCGCGCCTTTGAATCGCTCCAGTGTAGCGGGTGAGGGCGGGGCGTCCAGAGCGGTAAGCGCGGGCGCCTGCGGCCACGGATGCGGGGCTCGCCCTACTCCGCCGCCTCTTCCACCGCCTCCGCTTCCTTCTCCGGCGCCTTCCTCAGCCCCGCCAGCCACTGCGCCGCCACGTAGAACGCCGGCGTGAACAGGAGCCCGAAGAAGGTCACGCCGATCATCCCGGCGAACACCGCCGTGCCGAGCGCCTGGCGCATCTCGGCGCCCGCCCCTTGCGCGTTCACCAGCGGCAGCACACCGAGGATGAAGGCGAGCGAGGTCATCACCACCGGGCGAAGCCGCAGCCGCGCCGATTCCGTTGCGGCCTCGCGCGG
>JBDHTH010000342.1:0-4157 GCA_039808545.1 Phreatobacteraceae bacterium
CGACCTGATCCTGCTGGCGATCTTCCTCGCCGTCGCTCCTGTCGCGGTATGGGCGGAGAATTGGCTCATCCTGGCGATATGCACGGTCGGCGGCCTGTTCATGCTGGTGCGCGTGATCGTCGCCGGCCCCGCGCTGGTGCTGCTCCCGGAAGGCATCCATTATGACTATGACGGGATCAAATTCTTCATCCCCTGGGTGGTCGTCCAAGCCGTCGAAGCGCGCGAGATCGCCGGCAGGCAAGGCATCTACCAGGCGATCGTCCTCGGTATCCCGCGCGCCTATTATGACGCGCATATCCATGTCTCTTACGGAAAGTTGCTGAACCCCAGCCGCGCTGAATATTTCGTCATGAACGGCGACACCGTCGAGGTCGCCGTCTTCCCGGCTTTCCTGCGCGTCGAGCGGGCCGCCCTGCTCGCCGAGATCGAGGCACGCTGGCGCGCCTTCGGCCAGCGCGATCCTCGCGAGGACCGAACCGGCGCCGGAGAATCGACTTCCGGCTTGTAAAGGTTCTAAACAGGGCGGGAATCGGAGAAAGGCCGCCATGCTCGACACCGCCCCGCCCGCCTCGCTCTTTCCGCTCGGCAAGGACGAAACGCCCTACCGTCTGCTGACCACCGAGGGGGTGCGCGTCGAACAGGCGCTCGGCGAGGAGATGCTCCTCGTCTCCCATGACGCGATCCGCAACCTCACCGAGCAGGCTTTCATCGACATCAACCACCTGCTGCGGCCCGGCCATCTCGCCCAGCTCGCCAGGATCCTCGACGACCCGGAAGCGACCGACAACGACCGCTTCGTCGCCTACGACCTGCTGAAGAACGCCAATATCGCGGCCGGCGGCGTGCTGCCGATGTGCCAGGACACCGGCACCGCCATCGTCATGGGCAAGAAGGGCCGCCTCGTCTTCACGGACGGCACCGACGAAGCGGCGATCGGCGAAGGCGCGCGCGACGCCTATCTGAAGCGCAACCTGCGCTATTCCCAGCTCGTGCCGCTCTCCATGTTCGAGGAGACCAACAGCCGCAACAACCTGCCGGCCCAGGTCGAGATCTACGCGGAGGGTGAGGACGCCTACAAGTTCCTGTTCGTCGCCAAGGGCGGCGGCTCGGCCAACAAGACCTTTCTCTACCAGGCGCCGCCCTCGATCCTGACGAAGGACCGTCTGATCGGCTTTCTCAAGGAGAAGATCCTCACCCTCGGCACCTCGGCCTGCCCGCCCTATCATCTCGCCATCGTGATCGGCGGCACCTCGGTCGAGCTGACCATGAAAACCGTGAAGCTCGCCTCCACCCGCTATCTCGACACTCTGCCGACCAAGGGCTCGGCCGGCGGCCACGCCTTCCGCGACATCGAGATGGAGGCCGAGATCCACAAGCTGACGCAGGGGCTCGGCGTCGGCGCGCAGTTCGGCGGCAAGTATTTCTGCCACGACGTGCGCGTCATCCGCCTGCCGCGCCACGGCGCCTCGCTGCCGATCGGCCTCGGCGTCTCCTGCTCGGCCGACCGCCAGGCGCTCGGCAAGATCACCCGGGACGGCGTCTTCCTGGAGGCGCTGGAGACGAACCCGGCCCGCTTCCTGCCCGAGATCGACGAGGCGAGGCTCGGCGGCGAGGTCGTCGAGATCGACCTGACGCGGCCGATGCCCGAGATCCTCGCGTCCCTCTCGAAGCACCCGATCAAGACGCGCCTGTCGCTCACCGGCACGCTGATCGTCGCCCGCGACCTCGCCCATGCCAAGATCCGTGAGCGCCTGGAGCGCGGCGAGCCGATGCCGGACTACCTGAAGAACCATCCCGTCTACTATGCCGGCCCCGCCAAGACGCCCGAGGGTTACGCCTCCGGCTCCTTCGGCCCGACCACGGCCGGCCGCATGGACGGCTATGTCGCCCAGTTCCAGGCCGCCGGCGGCTCGCTGGTGATGCTCGCCAAGGGCAACCGCTCGCGCGAGGTGCGCGAGGCCTGCGCCAAATATGGCGGCTTCTATCTCGGCTCGATCGGCGGCCCGGCCGCGCGCCTCGCCCAGGACTGCATCCGCAAGGTCGAGGTGCTCGAATATCCCGAGCTCGGCATGGAGGCGGTGTGGAAGATCGAGGTCGAGAATTTCCCCGCCTTCATCGTCATCGACGACAAGGGCAACGACTTCTTCAAGGAACTCAATCTCGGCTGAGCCGGGCACGCGGCTCAAACTTCGGTTGGAAACGGGCCGAGCGCCCCGCCGGCCCTTGCGTCCCCTGCCGCCCTCGGGCAGGAAAGTATGGTTAGGGAAGGTCTAATGGGGACGAGCGCCCGCGATTCTGCGCGGCAGGCGCGTCCGTGGACGGGACGGATGGCCGCAAGCGAAGTGGACGGCAAGAGCTACGAACCGCCGATCGACCGCACCCACCGGTCCGGCTCGATCGGCCTGGTGGTCATCGTCGCGCTGGCGCTGGTCGTCGCGATGCTGGCCGTGCCGTTCCTCGCCAACGAATGGGCCGAGCGCTATCTCTGGGGCCTGCTGGCGATCCTGGCGGTGGTCGGCGTCTTCGCGCTGCTGGCGAGCGCCGCCGGTATCCTGCGCTTCGCCGACGGGCGCGAGCGCAACGACGTCACCAAGGCGATCGTCGATCGCGGCTTCGAGGGCGTGCTCGTCACCGACCCGGCCGGCCGCATCGCCTATGCGAACCAGGCTTATCTCGACCTGATCGGCGCCACCCGCCCCGAGGACGTGCGCACGGTGGAGCGCGCCTTCGACGGCGACCCGGAGGTCGCGGAGGCGATCTACCGCCTCGCCCAGTCGGCGCGCGACGGCAAGAAGCTCGGCGAGGACGTGCGCGTGCCGGGCAAGCCCGGCGAGGCCGCCCGCTGGTTCCGCATCCGCGTCCGCCCGCTCGATCCCGAGCGCCGGGCCGGCGCCACCGTGTGGACCGCCGCCGACATCACGCGCGACCGCGAGCGCCAGGAGAATATCTTCCAGGAGCTCCAGCACGCGATCGACTATCTCGACCACGCCCCGGCCGGCTTCTTCTCGGTCGATGCGGCGGGCCGCGTCATCTATCTCAACGCGACGCTGGCGGGCTGGCTCGACCACGACCTCGCCCAGATCGGCCCGGCCGGGCTGAAGCTCAGCGAATTGGTGGCCGGCGACGGCGCCAAGCTGATCGAGACGCTGTCGCCGACGCCGGGCGACATCGCGCTGCATGTCGTCGATCTCGACCTGAAGACCAAGAGCGGCCGCGCCTTCCCGGTCCGCCTGCTGCACAAGATCGCCTACACCAATGACGGCACGCCCGGCGCCTCGCGCACCCTCGTCCTCAACCGCGAGAGCGATGCCGACGATGCCGACGCGCTGCGCTCCGCCGAGGTGCGCTTCGCGCGCTTCTTCAACTCGACGCCGATCGCCATCGCGGCGATCGACCCGGCCGGCCGGCTCGGGCGCTCCAACGCGGCCTTCGCGCGCGTCTTCGGCGACGCGCTGAAGGCGACCGACCAGAAGGAGAACGGCCGCTCGCTGCTCGGCCTCGTCGCCGAGCGCGACCGCCCGGCCCTCGCCGAGGCGCTCACCGCCGCCATCGCCCGCAAGGAATCGATCCCGCCCGTGGAGGCGACGCTCGCCGGCGACGGCAGCCGCTCGGCCCGCTTCTTCCTGTCCCCGGTCGAGGATGGCGAGGGCGACGGCGAGACCGCGATCGTCTACGCGCTCGACATCACCGAGGCCAAGCATCTGGAGCGGCAATTCGCCCAGTCGCAGAAGATGAACGCGGTCGGCCAGCTTGCGGGCGGCATCGCGCATGATTTCAACAACGTGCTGAACGCCATCATTCTCGCCTCCGACTTCCTGCTCGGCAACCACCGGCCCACCGACCCGTCCTTCGCCGACATCATGCAGATCAAGCAGAACGCCAACCGCGCCGCGGCGCTGGTCAGGCAACTGCTGGCCTTCTCGCGCCGCCAGACGCTGCGCCCGCAGGTGATCGCGCTCGGCGACGCGATCTCGGACCTGTCGATGCTGCTGCGCCGCCTCCTCGGCGAGAAGGTGAAGCTCGACGTCGTGCATGGGCGCGACCTCTGGCCGGTGCGCGCCGACCTCTCGCAATTCGAGCAGGTGGTGGTGAACCTTGCGGTCAACGCCCGCGACGCCATGCCGGACGGCGGCACGCTCAGCATCCGCACCCGCAAC
>JBDHTH010000343.1:0-4144 GCA_039808545.1 Phreatobacteraceae bacterium
CGGGCGCCGGCCCGCGCAGCTTTCGGGCGGCCAGCAGCAGCGCGTCGCGCTCGCCCGCGCTCTCGTCTTCAAGCCGAAGCTGGTGCTGATGGACGAGCCGCTCGGCGCGCTCGACAAGCAGCTGCGCGAGCACATGCAGATCGAGATCAAGCATATCCACGAGAGCCTCGGCGTCACGGTCGTCTATGTCACGCACGACCAGGGCGAGGCGCTGACGATGTCGAACCGCGTCGCGGTGTTCCACCAGGGCATCATCCAGCAGCTCGCCCCGCCGGACGAGATCTACGAGAGCCCCGCCAACGCCTTCGTCGCCTCCTTCATCGGCGAGAACAACGAGCTCTACGGCGTCGTCGAGGCTCTGGACGGCGACTGGTGCGATCTCAAGATCGGCGACGGCGCGCTCGTCAAGGCGCGCGCCGGCCAGGGGCTCGAGAAGGACGCCGTCGCGGTGCTGGCGCTGCGGCCCGAGCGAGTGATCGTCGGGCCGGCCGCCAGCGGCCCCAACCGCTTCGACGCGCATGTCGAGGAGCTGATCTATTTCGGCGACCACACCAAGCTGCGGCTCGCCTTCGGCGGCGGCTCGAGCTTCATGGCGCGCGTCTCCTTCAAGGACGGGCTCGGCGAGATCAAGCGCGGCGACACGGTGCCGGTCTCCTGGGCGCCCGAGAGCGGGCGCGTCCTGCTCCCCTCCGCCGACACGTGACCTTGCGCCCGCTGCATCGGCATATTAAGTATCATACTTAATACTAATCGGCGAAACTTCGGAAACGGACGATGAGCGAGACAATCGAGACGGACGTCATCGTCGCGGGTGCAGGCCCGGTCGGGCTCGTCGCCGCGCTGGCGCTTGCGGAGCAGGGCGTCAACACCGTGCTGATCGAGAAGCGCGCCAGCCTCAACACGGCTTCCAAGGCCTCCACCTTCCATCCGGCGACGCTCGAAATCCTGGAGAGCCTCGGCCTTCTCAAGGAGACGATGGCCGAGGGTGAGATCGTGCGGCGCATCGAGTACCGCACGCCCGAGGGGCCCTTCGCCGAGTTCGCGATGAGCGACATCGCGGACCGCACGCCCTTTCCGTTCCGCCTGCATCTGGAGCAGGCGCGGCTGACGCCGGTGGCGCTGCGGCGCGTCGAGGCGCTGCCGAATGCGCGCGTCATCTTCGACGCCGGCTTCCGGGGCGTCGAGCAGACGGGTGACGGCGTCGTCGTCACGGCGGCGCATGGCGGGCGCGACCTCAAGATCGCGGCCCGCTACCTGATCGGCGCCGACGGCGCGCGCAGCACGGTGCGCGAGGCGCTCGGCATCGGCTTCGAGGGCAGCGTCTATCCCGACAAGATCCTGCGCGTGATGACCACCGACGACCTCACCGAGGTGCTGCCGGGCCTCGCCTCGATCGCCTATCTGTTCAACGGCAAGAAGTCGCTCTCCTTCCTGAAGATGCCGGATTGCTGGCGCATCATCATCCGCGTGCCGGCGAGCGTCGACGACGAGACGGCGCTGCACCCCGACTGGCTCGCGGAGCGGCTGACGGAGGTGCTGCCGCGCTGGACGACGCCGCCGCATGTCGTCGACAAGGACGTCTACGGCGTCGCCAAGCGCGTCGCCTCGGCGTATCGCCAGGGCCGCGCTTATCTGGTGGGCGATGCGGCGCATATCACCAACACGCGCGGCGGCATGAACATGAATTGCGGCATCCACGATGCCTATGCGCTCGCCGGCGCGATGGCGCGGGCCCTGCGCGAGAACCGTCCGGAGCTGGCCGAAGCGGCGTCGGACGAGCGGCGCCGGGTCGCCGAGGAAATGCTGATCCCGCGCACCGACCGCAATGTCAGCGGCGGCGAGGCCTGGCTCGACACGGTCCGCGCGCTTGCGGGCTCCCGGCAGCGCGCCGCCGATTATCTCGCGACCGCCGCCATGCTCGACATGGTCGAGCGGCCGAAGCGGGCCGCATGAGGGACCCCATGCAGACCGATCTCGCCGCCTTCGCCAGCCTGCCGGCGCTCGGCCTCCTGGTGCCGCCCGCCAATCCGACGATCGAGCCCGAGATGGCCCGGCTGATCGAGGGCGCGCGGCTCTACGCGGCGCGCCTGCCGGTGCTGCCCGGCACGCTGGAGGACCGCAACCGCGCCTATATCGGCAGCTATGCCCCGACGCTGGCCGGTTTCGGCAGCCTGAAGCTCGCCGCCGCCGTGATCGGCCTCACGGGGCCGAGCTACCGGCTGGCGCCGGAGGGCGACATCGCGCTCGCCAAGACATTGTCGGACGGCGCCGGGATGCCGGTCGAGACCGCGAGCGGCGCCATCCGGGAGGCGCTCGGCGCGCTTCGCGCCAGGCGCATCTGCCTGTTCTCGCCCTATCCGGCCTGGCTGACCGAGCATTCGGCCGCGTATTGGCGCGCCGCCGGCTTCGAGGTCGCGCAGATCGTCAAGGTGTCGGAGACCTTCCGCGCCTACGAGCTGACCAGCGCGGAGGTCGATGCCGCGCTCGGCGGCGTCGCGATGGACGGCATCGACGCCGTGGTGATGAGCGGCACCGGCATGATCACGCTGCCGGTGCTGCTGCAGCGCGCCGAGGCCGAGGCGCCGCCGCTCCTGTCTTCGAATATCTGCTCGGCCTGGTGGCTGCTGAAGACGGCGCGCCTTGCGCCCTCGCCGCTGTTTAGCACCGCCGCGCCGAAGCTCGCCGCGACGCTGCGCTGATCCTGCGGGCCGGCGCGCGACGCGCCCGGCCTAGCCCGTCCGATCCGTCATGGCGGCCTTCCACGGGCTCCAGGGATGACGCTCGTCGCTCGAATATTCGACGCGGAACTCATAGCGGTCGGGCCGGTACAGCGCCTCCAGCACCTCGACGACCCGCCCCGTATCGTCGGCGGCGCGGCGCGTCATCTTCAGGAGCGGCGCCCCGACCTCCACCTCCAGCAGCGCCGCCAGCATCGAATCGGCCAGCGTCGCGGTCACCCGCTCCTCGTATTGCGTCAGCTTCACGCCCGCCCGGGTGAGGGTCGCGGAGATCGGCAGCGAGCCGATCTGCCGGCGCGGCAGCAGCATCGCGAGATCCGCGACCACGTAGCAGATCGTATGCGAGATCGGCGATCGCGCATCGCGCCTGATCCGCTCGATGCGCAGCACCTCGCTGCCGGCCGGCAGCGTGAAGGCGTCGGCGAGCGCTGCCGGGAGGCGGACGATCTCATGCTCGAGGATCTCGACCCGCGTCTTCTGGGCGAGCGAGATCTGGTTGCGCAGTATCCGGCTCTCATGGCCGTCCGGCTCCGGCGGCCGCGCGAAGGTGCCGCGCCCGCGCTGGCGCAGCACGCGCCCCTCGCGCTCGAGCCGCTCCATCGCCTTGCGAATTGTGACGCGCGAGACGCCGAAGCTCGTCGCGAGCTCGTCCTCGCTCGGCATCGCGGCATCGCTCGCATAGTCGCCCGCCATGATCTTCTGCAGCAGGATCACATAGACGCGGTGATAGAGCGGCACGGGATCGAGGCCGCGCCCGACCGTCTCGGCCGGCCCCGCCTGATGTTTCGTCATGCCATGCGCCTCCCGCGACGACGGCCGCGATTCGCCTTCAACGGTAGCATGTATGGCACAACCGACAAGCAGAGCGCTGCCGTTGGCCAGCGACTTTCGCATCCGTCATTGCGTTTGCGCAAATTGTATGATCATCATGTTTTCAATACAATTGATCCGGCGAATTCCATGACGACCGCAGAACGCTTCCCTGTCGATGCCGATCACGACGACGATCGCTTTCGCGGCTCCGCGCGCCATCGCGCGACGGCGCTGCGGCATCTCGCCTTCGGCGTGTCGTCGACGCCCCGCGCCGCCCAGCGGCCGGCGCCGATCGTCATCGAGACGGCGCGCGAGGCCCAGGTCACCGACATCGACGGCAACACCTATGTCGACTACACGCTCGGCTACGGCCCGCTGATCCTCGGCCACACGCCTGCCCCCGTGCTCGAGGCGGTCGCGGCCGAGCTCGCCAGGGGCCTCAGGACCGCCGTCATCCATCGCGGCGAGGCCGAGCTCGCCGAGCTGATCGCCGAATGCGTGCCCTCGGCCGAGAAAAGCGCCTTCGTCAGCAGCGGCTCGGAGGCCGTGCAGCTCGCCCTGCGCGTCGCCCGCGCCGCCACCGGCCGCGTGCC
>JBDHTH010000344.1:0-4140 GCA_039808545.1 Phreatobacteraceae bacterium
CGTCCAGGTCTCGGGCGTCAGGCGCAGGTTGATGAAGCCCGGCCCCGCGATGCTCGCCTCCGCGATCCCCTCGGCGCCCTTCAGCTCGGCGACGAGCAGCTCCGCGAGCTCGCGCGGCTTCAAGCCCGCCTCCTTGGAGAACATCATCGCGGCATTGGTGGCGATGTCGCCATGGGCGGGATCGCGCGGCGGCTCGACCACGACACGGCCGCGCTCCGGCAGGACCGCCAGCTTGCCCGCTTGGTTAAGGCGCGCCAGCGCCTGATGAACGCGGTCGGCGAAGATCGCGAAGAGATTCATGGATCGTACCTACATTTCCGGAACGGGGCGCGCTAACGCAATTCAAGGGGCGAGTCAAAGATCCGCCGGTGTTCGTCGATCGCGTATCGATCCGTCATGCCGGCCACGAAATCGGCGACGCGGCGCTCGAGCGGGTCGGCGGAGGGCGCAGAGAAATGCGCCGGCATTGCGTCCGGCTGCCCGCGATAATGGCGGAACAGCTCCGAGACGATGTCCTCGGCGACCTGCATCTCCTTCATGACCCGTTCGGCGCGATAGACCTTAGCGAACAGGAAGCGCTTGATGGCCGCATCGGCAGCCGCCATGGCGTCCGAGAAGGCGACGAGCGGCCGGCCGGCCCGGCGCACGTCGTCCAGCGAGCCTGGCGCGGCGGCCGCGATCCGCCGCCCGCTCTCGGCGATCACGTCCTCGATCATCCGTGTGATCAGCCGGCGGCCGAGCTCGTGCATGGTCCGGTCGGGCGCGAGGCCCGGATGCCTCGCCGCCACCTCGGCCAGGAGGTCGCCGACCAGCGGCACCTCCGGCAGGTCGGCGAGCTGCACCAGCCCGGCGCGCAGCCCGTCGTCGAGATCGTGCGCGTCATAGGCGATGTCGTCGGCGATGGCCGCGGCCTGCGCCTCCAGGGACGCGAAGCTCGCAAGGTCGAGCCCGGCGACGCTCCCATAGGTCTCGGCCGCATGCGGCCTGAGCGACCCCGCGACCGGGCCGTTATGCTTGGCGATCCCCTCCAGCGTCTCGAAGCTGAGATTGAGCCCGTCATGGTCCGCATAGCGGTGCTCGAGCGCGGTCACGATCCGCAGCGACTGCGCGTTGTGGTCGAAGCCCCCAGCCGCCGTCATCTCGCGGTCGAGCGCCCGCTCGCCGGCATGGCCGAACGGCGTGTGGCCGAGGTCATGGGCGAGCGCCAGCGCCTCGGTCAGGTCCTCGTCGAGCCCCAGCGCCCGCGCGATCGCCCGCGCCATCTGCGAGACCTCGATCGTATGCGTCAGCCGCGTGCGGTAATGATCGCCCTCATGGACGATGAAGACCTGCGTCTTGTAGGCGAGCCGGCGGAAGGCGGTCGAATGGATGATCCGGTCGCGGTCGCGCTGGAACTCGGTGCGGGTCGGCGAGGCCGGCTCCGGCAGCGCCCGGCCGCGCGAGGCCGCCGGATCGGCCGCATAGGGCGCGCGGATCCGGCCATAGGCCACGCGCAAAGAGACGGCGCTATCGGACATCAAACATTCCAGACCTTCGCGCCGCGCGGTTGACGATCGCGGCCGCAATGACCACCTTCGCCCCAGCATATAGGCCTGCATCGCCGGAATCGGAGGCCCTCGCCGGTTTCTGTAGGATGCAGGACATGGAAAAGCCAATGGAAACCACGCATTCGCCCGCCACGCCCGTCTCCGTCACGGCCGCCGCCGCCAAGCGGATCGGCGAGGTCCTCGCCAAGGCGCCGGCCGGATCGGTCCTGCGCGTCTCGGTGTCGGGCGGCGGCTGCTCGGGCTTTCAATACATGTTCGACGTCGCCGAGCATGGCGAGCCGGACGACCTGACCATCACCCGCGACGGCGCGACGGTGGTGGTCGACCCGGTCTCCCTGCCCTTCCTCGACGGCGCGACGGTCGACTATATCGACGACCTGATGGGCGCCTCCTTCCGCATCGAGAACCCGAACGCCACCGCCTCCTGCGGCTGCGGCACCAGCTTCTCGATCTGAGGCGCCCGGCGCCGGGAGGTCCGTGGACTTTCCCGGCCGTTATGCGATCTTCCTTTGAACCTCGATCCGTCTCGGCGCACTAACCGGCGAATCGGATTTTCCGCTGGGCTCAGGGAGTAAGCGATGACGTGGATTGTTCTCGGTGTGATCGTGGCCATCGGCCTGTGGCTGCTGGTGACCTACAATACCCTCGTCACGCTGAAGCAGCGCGTCGGGCAGGCCTTCGCCGATATCGACGTCCAGCTCAAGCAGCGCCACGACCTGATCCCGAACCTCGTCGAGACCGTGAAGGGCTACGCCACCCACGAGAAATCGACGCTCGACGCCGTCATCCAGGCCCGCAACATGGCGATGCAGGCGCGCGGCCCGGCTGAGGCGGGCCAGGCCGAAGCGGCGCTCGGCGGTGCCCTCGGCCGGCTGATCGCGCTCTCGGAGGCCTATCCGGACCTCAAGGCGAACACCAATTTCCAGCAGCTCCAGACAGAGCTGTCCGATATCGAGAACAAGATCGCGGCCGCCCGCCGCTTCTTCAACAACTCGGTCCAGGAATACAACACCGGCATCCAGCAGATCCCGGCCGTGTTCTTCGCCGGCGCGATCGGCATGACGCCGCAGCAGTTCTTCGATGTCGGCGCCGAGCAGCGCCAGGTCCTCGACAAGCCGCCGGGCGTCTCCTTCTGAGCGGGATCGTTTCCGCGCATTCTCGGCGCGGAAACGGCCTGAGCGCGAGCCTTTCGCCAGTCGAAGCCTTGAGGAGCGGCCGGTATGGGCGCGTTCGGCCTCTACACGCATATCCGCAACAACAACATCAAGTCGGTGCTGTTGCTCTGCGCCTTCCCGTTCCTGCTCCTGATGTTCGTGTTCGGCATCGTGCTGTTCTTCACGGCGCAGGGCTCCTCGGGCGGCTTCTTCGGCGCGATCAACGCGGCGGTGCGGGTCACCAAATCGGCGTTTCCCTGGTGCGTCGGCGCCGCGCTCGCCTGGTTCGTGATCGCCTATTTCTGGCACGAGAAGCTGATCGACGGCGCGACCGGCGCCGTGCCGGTCGACCGGGCCACCTACCCGCGCCTTTACAATCTCCTCGAGAACCTCTCGATCACAGCCGGCATGCCGATGCCGAGCCTGAAGATCATCGAGACGCCGGCGCTCAACGCGTTTGCGTCCGGCATCTCGCCGAACAAGGCCTCGATCGCGGTGACGCGCGGCCTCATCGACACGCTGAGCGAACGGCAGATGCAGGCCGTGCTTGCCCATGAGCTGACCCATGTAAAGAACCGCGACGTGCGGCTGATGGTCGTCACCACCATCTTCGCCGGCATCATCACCTTCCTGATTGATTCCCTCTTCCGCTCGACTCCCGGCCCGCGTTCCGGCGACCCGAACCGCAGCGGCACGCGCATCCTCGACATCCCGAGCTCCTCGAACTCGCGCTCCAAGGATTCCGGCTCCGGCGCCGCCGCCATCGTGGCGGTCGCGCTGATCGCCGCCGCCTATGTCCTGGCGCTGATCTTCAAGTCGATGATCTCGCAGACGCGCGAATACGTCGCCGATGCCGGCGCGATCGAGCTCACCAAGGATCCGGACGCGATGATCCTGGCGCTGAAGAAGATCGCGGTGAACAGCCATGTCGACGGCATCCCGAATTCCTTGCAGGCGATGTTCATCGACGACCCCGAGGAGGAAGGCGGCGCCTGGTTCGACACCCATCCCTCGATGGAGATGCGCATCCGCCGCCTCGTCGATTTCGCGGGCGGCCGCGAGCCGGCCGACAGCAGCAGCCTGCCGATCGGCATGCTCGACCGCCCGCCGGTCGCGATGCCCGCCGCGCAGCCGGAGCGCTCCGCGCCGCCGAGCTTCATTCCGGCCGGCGCCGCGATCCTCGGGGCCGGCTCGCCCTTCCTGACCGGCGCCGTGCCGTTCCTGACGGGCGGGGCCGCCGCGCCCCTGCAGGGCGCCCTCCTCACCGAGCAGACCAAGCAGCTCGCCGCCGCCGCGCCCGGCGCCAGCCCGGCCGACCTACCGGCGCTGGAGAACCTCGCGGCACGCGGCGACCGCGTCGCCGCCATGCAGGTCGCGCTGATCCGCCGCGACGGCGCGCCGGACGTCCGCGATCCGGCCAAGGCGCTGCGCTGGTTCAC
>JBDHTH010000345.1:0-4139 GCA_039808545.1 Phreatobacteraceae bacterium
ATGCGCTTCGGCAGCACCGAGGTGACGCATCTGCCGCCGCACAAGCGCGACATCGGCATGGTCTTCCAGGACTACGCGCTGTTCCCCGACAAGACGGTGTTCGACAACGTCGCCTACGGCCTGAGGGCCCGCAAGCTGTCCGAGGCCGAGATCAAGGCGAAGGTGCCGGCCGCGCTGGAGCGTGTCGGCCTCGGCCATCTCGGCGCCCGCCATCCGGCCGCGCTCTCGGGCGGCCAGCGCCAGCGCGTGGCCCTCGCCCGCGCCCTCGTCATCGCGCCGAAGGTGCTGCTGATGGACGAGCCGCTCTCGAACCTCGACGCCAAGCTGCGCATCCAGGTGCGCGAGACGATCGTGGAATTGCAGCGCGAGGCGAAGATCACCACGGTGTTCGTCACCCATGACCGGGAAGAGGCGCTCGCCATGTCGGACCGGATCGGCGTGATGAACAAGGGCCGGCTCGAGCAGGTCGGGACGCCGGCCGAGATCTATCGCGAGCCGAAGACCGGCTATGTCGCGGATTTCGTCGGCGGCGCCAACATCATCGCGGTCGAGACCGAGGCCCGGCAGGCCGGCGAGGCCGCGACCGTGACGCTCGACGGCGCCGCGATCACGGCGCGCGCGCCCGCCGCGCTGAAGGCCGGCACCGCGACGCTCGTCGCCCGCCCCGAGGATATCGGCCTCGCGGCGGCCGGAACCGCGGGCACGCTGCCGGGAAAAATCGCGCACCGGCAGTATCTCGGCGGCAAGACCAGCTACAAGATCGCGCTCGACAGCGGCCGCACGCTGGCGGTCGACCTGCAGAGCGGCGAGCATGACCGCTTCGAGCCCGGCGCCAGCATTGGCCTCGCCTTCGATCCGGCCCGCACCCTGGTGCTCGCGTCATGACCCGGCAGTTCAACTCGATCTGGTTCTGGCTTTCGGCGCTGGCCCTGGCGGTGCTCGCCGTGTTCCTGCTCTATCCCCTCGCCAGGGTCCTGACCGGCAGCTTCGGCAGCGGCGGGACCAACGGCTGGGTGCTGCTGGCGGGCGACCCGAAATATTTCGCCGCCATCGTCAACACCATCGTCCTCGGCATCGCCGTGACGCTGACGACGACGCTGATCGGTGTGCCGCTCGCCTATTTCACGGCGCGCTTCGAGTTCCCCGGCAAGGCGATCGTCGCGGTGCTGCCGCTCATCACGCTCGTCATCCCGGAGGTCATCGCGGCCCAGACCTGGCTGATGATGCTCGGCAACAACGGCTTCATCACCCGCTGGCTCGGCGGGCACGGCATCGACATGCCGAGCTTCTACGGCTGGCCGGGCCTCATCATCGTGATGACCTTCACCTACTACACCTACATCTATATCGGCACGCTCGCGGCGATCCGCGGCTTCGACGTGCAGCTCGAGGAGGCGGCGCAGAGCCTCGGCACCTCGCCGGCGCGCTCGCGGCTCAAGGTGATGCTGCCGGTGGTGCTGCCCTCGGTGCTGGCGAGCGCCCTGCTCGTCTTCACCCTGGTGGTCGGCAACTTCGCGACCGCCACCATCCTCGGCGGCCGCGTGCCGCTGCTCTCGGTGCTGACCTACCAGGCGGCGGTCGCGGAGGGCGGCTCCGACCCGGTGATGCAGTCCACCCTCGCCACCGTCTCGATCGCGCTCGTGATGATCGTGCTGTTCGTGCAGCGCTGGATCGTGGCGCGCGGCCGCCACGAGGTGACGCAGGGGCGCGGCGCCAGGGCCGAGCGCCTGCGCGGCTTGGCCGGCCTCGTCACGGGCGTCGCGGCCGCGCTGCTGGTGATCGTCTCGCTGCTGCCGCTCGGCTCGATCGTCATCGGCGCCTTCACGGTGTCGCGCGGTCCGGTGATGCGCTGGGGCGAGTGGACCACCATGCATATCGAGCGCCTCGTCAGGATCGCGCCCGACCCGGTGATCAACACGCTCCTCTACTCGGCGGCCGCCACCGCGATCGGCATCGCGTTCAGCGCCATCGTCAGCTACCTGATCGTCAAGAAGCGCAACGTCCTGACGCCGGCGCTCGACTACCTGACGGCGCTGCCGCTGGCGCTGTCGGGCACGATCATCGGCATCGGCCTGGTGATGTCGTTCAACACCGGCTTCCTGCCGCTGACCGGCACCGCCAGCATCATCGTGCTCGCCTATATCGTGCGCCGCCTGCCCTTCGGCATCCGCAACTCCTCCTCGACGCTCTACAACATCCCGAACTCGATCGAGGAGGCTTCGATCAGCCTCGGCGTGCCGCCGGTCGCGACCTTCTTCAAGGTCGTGCTGCCCTTGATGCTGCCGGCGGTCGCGGCCGCCGCGGTCCTCACCTGGACGACGACGGTCGCCGAGCTCTCGGCCTCCATCATCGTCTATTCGGGCGGGCGCGAGACCATGCCGATCCAGATCTACAAGCTGATCGATTCCAACCTCATGGCGTCGGCCTCGGCCTATGGGCTCGTGCTCGTCGCCGTGATCCTGATCCCGATCATCGTCGCGACGCGCGTCTTCAAGATCGACCTCTTCTCCTCGAAAGCCTGAAACCCAACCGCAAACCGACCGAACGCAAGCGCGTTCCCAAACCGAAAGGAAACGCAATGCCTCTGATGATCGATCGCCGCACCCTGCTCACCGGCCTTGCCGGCATGGCCGCCACGCCGGCCTTCGCGCAAGGCGTGACCGGCACGGTGGTGCTCTACACCTCCAACAACGCCCAGGCGGTGGACGCCGTGGTCGGCACCGCCCGCACCAAGCAGGCGGGCCTGAAGATCAGCACGATCACGGGTGGTTCCGGCCAGCTCCTGCGCCGGATCGAGGCCGAGGCCGGAAAGCCGCAGGCCGACATCTTCTGGAGCTCCAGCGCCAACACGCTCGGCGCCTTCAAGCAGCTCTTCGAGCCCTACGCCTCGCCCGAGACCGCGAACATCCCGGCGGAGCTGCGGCACCCGGAGAACCTGTGGACCGCCTCGAACGTCCATCTGGTCGTCGCGATGGTCAACAAGAACCAGCTCGGCGGCAAGCCGGCGCCGAAGACCTGGAAGGATCTGCTCGACCCCGCCTTCAAGGGCAAGATGATCATCGCGGATCCGGCCAACAGCTCGACCGCCTATACGATCCTGTGGGGCATCGACAAGCTGCTCGGCGCCGACGCCCTGAAGGCGCTCGCCGCCAATCTGACGGTCTCCAGCGCCGCCTCGGCGGTGCTGCGCAGCGTCGCGCAGGGCGAATACGCGGTCGGCCTCACCTTCGAGTCGAATGCTTACGCCTATGTGGCCGGCGGGCAGCGCGAGATCTCGCTGGTCTATCCCGAGGAAGGCACCTTCTCGACGCCGGAATTCCAGGTGCTGATCAAGGGCGCGCCGGGCGGCGCCGTCGCCAAGGCGGCGTTCGACTTGATGCTCTCCAAGGACACGCAGATCGCGCTCCTGGAGGCGGCCTTCCGCCGCCCGAGCCGCAGCGACATCGACGTCTCCAAGCATGCCGACCTGCCCGCCATGGACAGCGTCAAGGTGTTCAAGATCGACGAGGACGAGGCCGCCGCCAAGCGCGACGAGTTCCTCAAGCGCTGGCAGTCCTACGCGGCCGCGAGCAAGTAAGCGGCGGGCCCGCAAGGCCCATCCGCTTCACGCACGAGACGAAGGGGCCGCGCGCGGCCCCTTCGCGTTTCCGGCTCAGTCGTCGCGGCCGGTGTGGACGATCTCGGCCGTCACGGGATGGACCTGGAGCTCGAGGCGGCTTCCGTCCTTGGCCCGCACCTTCACCTCCCAGCAGCCGTCATCGGCGCTGATGCCGCGCACCTCGTAGCCGCGCTCCGAGACCTTCGCGACGACCTGCTCGATCTTCATCCATCGATCGCGCGGAACATTGCCGCAGCGGCTGTAATCGTCGGCCAGGGCCGGCGTCGCAACGGCGGCCGTGAGGAGAGCGGACGCCAGCAGGGTCTTGGCGACAGTGGGAACCTTGGCAACCAGCGAAGTCTTGGCAATCGGCGTCATGGATCTATCCTTCATGCGTTTTCGGAAACCATCGCGTCGTCGCGATGGACGATCCCTAGCGGGCGCCCGATGACACAACGCTGAGCCCGGTTGTCAGCGTTTTGTCAGCTCGCGCATGCGACAAGAGGCCATGGCACTCCATCGGAAAGGCATTCTGGCCCCG
>JBDHTH010000346.1:0-4127 GCA_039808545.1 Phreatobacteraceae bacterium
TCCCTCGTCGGCTTCGACGGCACGCCGGTGTCGCAGACCCCCTTTCCCAGCCTGACGACGGTCTCGCTGTTTCCCTACAGGATCGGCCAGGAAGCGGCCGGGCATCTGTTGAGGCGCATGGAGGATCCGGGGCGGGAGATCCAGATCACCAACCTGCAGCCGGAACTGATCGTGCGCTCGTCGACCGCGCCCGCGGCGAGAGGTTGACCGCTCCAAGCCATGTCGGCGCGTTGGCGAACCCGGTATGTACTAAGTACTCGAGGCCGATGAGGCCGCTCGTAAATCCGCCGTGCATCGAAATTTCAGCCGGCCGTGCGCCTCGCGGTAGGCCGATGCGGGCCCGTGCATCGCGTGGCAGACTGGCTTACGCGGCCGCCAGCAGCCTGCAGAGCGGCGATATGTCGTCAAGGGTTTCGAGAGCAGCGACCTGCGCGATGAACGCGTGCGTCCTATCGGGCGGAAGTATTCCGTCGGCTGCGCCCTGGAACTTCCTCTCGATCGCTCCTTCGATCAATGGGCGCTCCGGATATGTGCCCCGGCAAACCGGTTCGCTTCGGCGCAGAAGCCTCTGGCCGGATCGCGTCCGGATCTCGATCGCGCCCGGAAGCTGTCCCCCGTTCATCGGCAGGTCGGGGTCTGTCCGGAATTGGAAGCGCGCCAGCAGGGCGTTCATCTGCGGATCGCCGATATGGCGGATCACCTTGTTCGGCAGCGTGATCACCTCAGGCTGAAGGATCGCCAGCGCGATCGCGAAGGGCGCGCTGCAAACGGCATCCGCGAAGCAGGTGACCTCAGTGCGCCACATGTTCTCGCCGATATAAGCCGGACCGATCACGGTCACGTCTTGGATGTCGTCCGCCTCGAGCCGGTGCTCGAGCATCAGCTCCGCCGCCGCCTCCACGACCGGAAAGATCGTATGCGACATGCAATGCATCTTGATGGCGATATGCCCGATCTCGAAGCGGCGGCCGAGATCGCGTGTCAGCGCGTCGACGTCTCCCCGGCCCATCGCGTAGACCCGTACCCAGCCGCGCGCGCCTTCCAGCGAATCGTGCACGGCCGTCATGCCGGCCTCGGCGAGACGGGCCGCCGTCATGCCCATCATGACGGGCTTGGCGGCGTCCCAGGCGAAGACGGTGCCGCAGGATTCGGCGTAGGGCGGGGGGCGATATCCGCTCGGCCAGACCATGCCGGAGCTCGAGGTGGCGGCGATGCCGAGCGCATGGCGGATCTGCTCCGCGCCGAGGCCGCGCAGCCGGGCGCTCACGACCGCCGGACCGAAGGCATTCTTGACCTCCGACCAGAAGCCCATTCGCACCGAGTTGTGCTCGATGTCCTGGAAGGGGCCGACCGATCCGGCGATGCGGATCGCGATCTCGGCGGCGGCGACCACGGCGGCGACGAAGGCGCGGCCGTCGATCCTGCGCGTCTCCGCTTCCGCGAGCGCGGCCGGGATCAGCGCATGGCCGAGATGGAGCTGGGCCGGACCATGGGTGTCGTCCGACATGGTCGAGAACGCCATGGCCGAGGCGATGGCGGCTGCGTGCGGCGCCGGCAGGCGCTCCCGGCCGCCGATGACGCTCGCCTCGGCCGCGCCGCCCATGGCCTCCAGCACGGTGGCGACCTGTCGCCCGCCATCGGTTCGCCGACCCCACAGCGCGGCCGCCGCGATGTTCAGGATGATGCGCTTGGCATGTTCGATCGCGGCCTCGGGAATGTCCTCGTAGCGCAGACCCGCGGCGAACTCGGAGAGCATGGCGGTATGGTCGGTCCGGAGTGCGTTCACGATTGTTCCTGACGGCTGCTACGAGGGATCGGGGAGGACCTTGCCGGGGTTCATGATGCCGAGCGGGTCGAGCGCGGCCTTGATGCGCCGCATCGCCTTGACGAGGTCGGCGCCGAATTCCGGAACCATATATTTGCGCCGCCCCTGGCCGATGCCGTGCTCGCCGGTGCAGGTGCCGCCGGCCGCATGCGCGCGCGCCGCCAGGCGATCGAGGAAGGACTCCAGCCGCTCGACCTCTGCCGGATCGTCGGGGTTCACCAGCGGGATGGCGTGGAAGTTGCCGTCGCCGACATGGCCCTGGATGGTCCCGGGGATGCCATGGCGATCCATGTCTTCCCGCGTCTCGCGGATGCAGCGGGCCAGCTCGGATATCGGAACGCAGATGTCGGTCGAGACGCCGCGCGATCCGGGGCGTGTTGCGATCGCGGCCCAGAACCCCTCGTGGCGTGCCTTCCACAGCCGCGTGCGATCTTCCGGGAGCCGCGCCGATTGCAAGGCCTCCGCGCCATGCGTCTCGGCGATGTCGCGGAAGGACGCCATCTGCTCCCGGGTCGAGGCGGGGGTGCCGTGGAACTCGAAGAAGAGATGCGGCTTCGCGGGCAGGCCCAGCCTCGAATAGGCGTTGCAGGCGCGGATCTGCGCCTCGTCGAGCAGCTCGACGCGGGCAGCCGGGATATTGGCGCGGATCGTGTCGATGACGGCGTTGCAGGCCGCATCGACATCGGGAAAGGCGCAGGTGCCGGCGACTATGTCTTCCGGGATGCCGTGGAGCTTCAGCGTCACCTCGGTGATGACGCCGAGCGTGCCCTCCGCGCCGGTGAAGAGGCGCGTCATATCGTAGCCGGCGGAGGATTTGCGGGCCCGCGAGGCGGTGACGCTCACCGAGCCGTCGGGCAGGACGACCTTCAGCGCCATCACGTTGTCGCGCATCGTTCCGTAGCGCACCGCGTTGGTGCCGGAGGCGCGGGTGGAGACCATGCCGCCGATCGAGGCGTCGGCGCCGGGATCAACGGGGAAGAACAGCCCCGTGCCGCGTAGATGCGCGTTGAGCGTCTCCCGGGTGACGCCGGCCTCGACCGTCGCGTCGAAATCGCCCGGATTGACCGCGACGATGCGCGTCATCTCGCGCAGGGACAGGCAGAGTCCGCCCATCGGCGCGTTCACCTGCCCCTCCACGGAGGTGCCGGTGCCGAAGGGGATGACCGGCACGCGGTGCTCGGCACAGATGCGGATGATGGCCGCGACCTCCTCGGTGGTCAGCGCCGAGACCACCGCATCCGCGATCTCGGCCTCGACCCAGGTGACGCTGTTGGCGAATTGGCGCCTGACGGCCTCGGCGCGCGAGAAGCGGGCGCCGAACATGGCGGCGAGGCGCGCATACGCCGCCTCGGCCGCCTCAGGCGAGAAGGGTCCGTCGGCGGCGCTCATCGAGGCGCGGGGAAGGGAGCGCCGCGCTCTTGGCCGAGCTTCGTGAGCGATGCGACGAGCGGCTCGGGCAATGGGATGCCGCGCTGCTTGCGTTCGGCTTCGCATTCGGCGGCGCGCTCGCCTGGATAGCGCATGCCCGCGCCGGAGCCACGATAGGTCGCGATCCAGCTTTCCATGTGAGCGGCGAAAGCCTCCGCGCCGATGAGCAGGGCCGGGTTCACGACCAAAACGAAGCCGCCGAAGGCGCTGGGCAGCGAGCGGGCGTTGCCCGTGCGCATCGGGTCTGTGCCGGTGAGGCCGCCGGCGAGCGTCTCGACCAGCATCGCGATGCCGAGGCCCTTGTAGCCGCCGCTCGGCAGTAGCATGCCGTCGAGCGCCGCCTTCGCGTCGATGGTGGGGCGCCCTTCGATATCGAGCGCCCAATTGTCGGGTATCGGCGCGCCGATCCGCGCCGCCTCGATAATGCGGCCGAAGGATACCTCGCTCGTCGCCATATCGAAGGCGAGCGGCGGCCGCCCCTTGCCGGCCGGCGCGACGAAGGCGATCGGATTATTGCCGATCGCCGGCTTCGTGCCGCCGGGCATGGCCATCAGCGGCGGACCGTTCTGACAGATCAGCGCGATCATCCCCGCCTCGGCGGCCGGCAAGCCGAGGATGGCGAGCGCGCCGAGATGACCCACATCGCGCAGCGTGACGGCGGCGACAGCCTGGCTGTCGCAAAGCTCCACAGCCCGCTCGACCGCGATCGCCCCCGTGACCTGACCGAGCCCTCGCCCCGCCTCGCAGACGAGGCTGCCGGCGCGCATCTCGAAGGTGCAGCGCGCGGCGGGGTCCATCGCGCCGCTGCTCAGCTTGTCGGCATAGGCGGGAATCCGGGCGACGCCATGCGTGTCGATGCCGCGCAGGTTTGCGC
>JBDHTH010000347.1:0-4116 GCA_039808545.1 Phreatobacteraceae bacterium
GAGCAGCGCGTAGCTGATATCGATCAGGAGGTTGATGAGCAGATAGACGAGCGCCACCACCAGCGTGATCCCCATGATCGCCGGGAAATCCAGCGCCGCCGCGCTGCGGAACGTGTAGCGGCCGAGCCCGGGCCAGGAGAAGATCGTCTCGGTCATCACCGCGCCCGTGAGCAGGTTCGCATAGGCGAGGCCGCCGAGGGTCACGACCGGGATCAGCGCGTTCGGCAGCACATGGCCGAGGATGATCGCCGGCGCCTTCAGCCCCTTGGCGCGGGCGACGCGCACATAGTCCTGCTGGATGCTCTCCAGCATGCTGGCGCGCGTCGTGCGGGTGATGAGGCCGAGGGTCGCGGCCGCGAGCACGATCGAGGGCAGGACGAGATGAGCGGCCGCATCGCGGAACGTCTCCCAGTCACCCGCCAGGATGGAATCGACGAGCAGCAGCCCCGTGACCGAATTCGGCGCGAGCGCGATCGGATCGAGCCGGCCGGGGCCGGGCGCGATCTCCAGCCCCCCGTAGAAGATCGCCAGCATGATGAAGGCGAGCCAGAAGGTCGGCGAGGAGACGCCGATCAGCGAGACGACGCGCGCGACATGGTCGACCCAGGTATCGCGCTTCACCGCCGCCATGATGCCGAGCGGAATGCCGACGACGAGCGAGAGCAGGAAGCTGACGGTGGCGAGCTCCAGCGTCGCCGGCGCATATTCGCGGATATCGGCGAGGACCGGCCGCTGCGAGGCGATCGACTGGCCGAGATCGCCCTGCACGAGGCCCGTCAGGAAGATCCAGTAGCGCTGCCACATCGGCAGGTCGAGCCCGTAGCGGGCCCGCCATTCGGCGACGAATTCCTTGTTGGAGGCCGCCACGTCGCCGAGCTGGGCGAGCACCGGATCGCCCGGCACCGTATTGGAGATGAGGAAGATGACGAGGGTCGCCAGGATCGCCATCACAACCGTGATGCCGAGCCGCGAGACGATGTAACGGAGCAAGCCTCAGCCCTCCCGGCCAGGACGGCGGGTGTTGGCCGGACCATCATCCACCGACGCGCCGGAAGGATCGGCAGGGCCGCGGGTAAAATCGGAGCCTTGCATGGCGTTCTCCCATATTTTGTAGTTTTCTTATATTTGGATCGTTCTATATTGCAAAAAACGAAGCGTCAACCACCCTTCGGGGAAAGAAAACATCGTGGTGCGCATTTGCTCCGGAAGTTGCGCCGAGCGCGCCTTTCCCGCCTCAGGCGCGGGGCGGGCAGCTCGAATCGCGGATGATCAGCCGCGGCTGCAGCACCACGCGGCGGGCTGGCAGGTTCGGCTCCTCGATGCGTTCCAGCAGCAGCCGCGCCGCCTCCGTGCCGGTGCGGTGGGAATCGATCTCCACGGTCGACAGGCCGGGCGTCCACAACGCCGCCTCGGCGAGGTCGTCATAGCCGACCACCGCGAAGTCGCGCCCGGCCTCGCGGCCGATCTGCCGGAGGCCCAGCATGACGCCGAACGCGATCACGTCGTTGAAGCACACGGCCGCGGTCGGGGCCGGATCGCGCTCGAGCAGCGCCCGGACGGTGGCGGCGCCGAACACCCGGGTCGGCGGCCCCTGCACCACCAGCGCCTCGTCGAGCGCGATGCCATGGGCCGCGAGCGCCTCCCGATGCCCGGCCCGGCGCTCCATGCCGGTCGAGGTCCGGTCCGTGCCGCCGATCATCGCGATATGGCGATGGCCGAGCTTGATGAGATGCTCGGTCGCCATGAACATGCCGTGCTGGTTGGCGTTGCCGACATAGTCGAGCCCCGATCCCGGAACGTCGCGCGAGATCAGCACGCAGGGGATGGCCTGCTCGATCAGCCGCTGCATCGCCGCGACATCGGTGCCCTGGGCCGGGCAGATCGCCAGCCCGTCGGCGTTGTATTCGCGCATCGTGGCGATGAACTGGTCCTGCTGGACGACCGATTCCTCGGAATCGGTGAGGAACACGGTTCGCCCGAGCGCCAGGAAGGCCTTCTGGATCGCCGAGGTCAGCCCGGTGAAATACGGGTTCGTCAGCTCGTTGATCGAGACGCCGATCGTGTTGGTGCGGCGCGTCCTGAGATTGGCGGCGCCGCGATTGTAGACATAGCCGAGCACGCGCGCCGATTCGAGCACGCGCGCCCGCGTCTTGGCGGCCACCAGGGGGCTCTTGGCGAGCACCAGCGAGACCGTGGCGCGCGAGACGCCGGCATGCGCCGCGAGGTCGCGGAGCGTGAGGCGCTGGGGCCCGCGCGGGGGCTTGGGTTGCTCGTTCATGCCGATCCGGCCGCGATGAAACGCTTAAAACATGGATCAAGGGAGAAACGAAAATGACTGATGAAATCCGCGTGATCAAGGAGGGGGGCGTCGCCGAGCTGGTTCTCGACCGTCCCGCGAAGCTGAACGCGATCACGCCGCCGATGGCCGCCGCGATCGAAGAGCACTGCCGCGACCTCGATCGCGACGACGCCGTGCGCGCCGTCCTGCTGCGCGGCGAGGGTCCGCGCGCCTTCTGCGCCGGCAGCGATCTCAACGCGCTGGCCGAATATCCGACCGCCTGGAAGTTTCGCAACCGCGTCGAATACGCGACCGCCATCCGCAACATGCGGAAGCCGGTCGTCGCGGCGCTCCATGGCTGGGTGCTGGGCGGCGGCGCCGAGATGGCGCTCTCGGCCGACATCCGCATCATGGCGCGCTCCGCCAGGGTCGGCTTTCCCGAGGTGAAGCGCGGCTGGGTCGGCGGCGGCGGCGCCTCGCAGATGCTGCCGCGCCTGATCGGCTACGGCCAGGCCATGAAGCTGCTGCTCTCCGGGGAGCCGATCGACAGCGCCGAGGCGCTGCGCCTTGGCATCGTCGAGGAGGTCGTGGAGGACGGCAAGGAGATCGAGGCAGCGCGCGCCCTCTGCGCGACATTCGCGAGCTACAGCCCCGTCGCGGTCGAATCCGTGAAGGCGGCGGTGCGCATGTCGATGAACGCGACGCTGTCGGCCGGCATCACCTACGAGAACGAGATGAACGTCCTCTGCTTCTCGGCCGGCGATCATATGGAAGGCATCAACGCCTTCCGCGACAAGCGCGCGGCGGCCTTCGAGCGGTGATCTGGGCGGCATTCGGGCGGCCGATCGCCGCCCATCGCCCTGCTCTCAAGCGTCATGGCCTGGTTCATCCGGGCCATGACGTTTCACAAGGTGAACTTCAGCGCTTGCGCAGGTTCTCCCGCGACAGCTCGGCAACCGAGCGGCAGCCCATCAGCCGCATGTCGCGCTCGAGTTCGATGCGCATCAGCTCCAGCGCCCGCTCCACGCCCGCCTGGCCGGCCGCCGCGAGCGGGAAGAGGTAGTAGCGCCCCGCGCCGACCGCCTTGGCGCCGAGCGAGAGGGCTTTGAGCACATGCGTGCCGCGCTGCACGCCGCCATCCATGATCACGTCGATGCGGTCGCCGACCGCGTCGACGATCTCGGCGAGCTGGTCGAAGGCGGCGCGCGAGCCATCGAGCTGCCGGCCGCCATGGTTGGAGAGGACGATGCCGGTGCAGCCGATCTCCACCGCCCGCTTCGCGTCCTCCACCGACATCACGCCCTTCAGGCAGAACTGCCCGTCCCATTCCCGCACCATGCCGGCGACGTCGTCCCAGGTCATGGACGGGTCGAGCATTTCGGTGAAGTAGCGGCTGATCGACATCGCGCCGCCGCCCATGTCGACATGGCTGTCGAGCTGCGGCAGCTTGAAGCTCTCATGCGTGAAGTAGTTGAGCGCCCATTGCGGCTTGATCGCGAACTGCGTCATGCCCGCGAGGTTGAGACGGAAGGGGATCGAGAAGCCGGTGCGCTTGTCGCGCTCGCGGTTTCCCCCCGTGATGCTGTCGACGGTCAGCATCATCACCTGCACGCCCGCCGTCTTGGCGCGGTCCATCATCGCTTTGTTGAGGCCGCGGTCCTTGTGGAAATAGAACTGGTAGACCTGCGGCCCGCTGCTGATCTTGCGCGCCTCCTCCAGGCTCACGGTGCCGAGCGAGGAGACGCCGAACATCGTGCCGAACTTGGCCGCCGCCGCCGCCACCGCCCGCTCGCCGTCGTGATGGAACAGCCGCTGCAGCGCGGTCGGCGAGCAGTAGA
>JBDHTH010000348.1:0-4115 GCA_039808545.1 Phreatobacteraceae bacterium
CGGCCTCGCCGAGATACTCCGCCATCTCGGCGCCCGCCTTGAGCGCGCCGAGATAGAAGCCGGTGAGCCAGGAATTGGGGCCGAACAGCTCCATGTCGAGCGTGTGATGCTGCCGCCCCCACAGCACGCCCGTGCGATCCGGGTCCCAGCGGTCGGGGTTGAGCGGGCTCCAGGCATATTCCATGGACCGTTTCGCGGCCGGCCAGAGCCGCTTCAGGAAGGCGTCGTCGCCGCTCAGCTTCCAGTCGCGGTAAAGCTTCATCATGCCGCCGAACTGGCCGTCCGCGCAGGGCCGCTCGGTCGTCCCGCCGGAGCCGAGCGGCAGCGAGAGGCGAAAGCTCATGCCGCCCGCCGCGTCGAGATTATAGTCGTAGTCGGCGGCGCGCATGCTGCGCTCGAGCGCCGGGAACAGGAAGGGCAGGGCCTGCTGATAGTTCCAGACATGCGAGCAACTGCCCTCGCAGCTCCCGACATCCTGGTAGAGCCCCTCCCATCCGTAGAAGGTGCCGTCTTGGAGGCGAACGACGGTCGCGCTCTTCAGGATGCTGAGATTGGCGGCCGCCGCGTCGAGCACCGGCAGCGGCAGCGTCGAGCCGTAGAGGGCGTCGCGAAAGCGCAGCGTATCGCGCCAGAGATCCGTCCAGGTCGCGAAGATCTCGCCGGCGAGATGCCTGACGCCGCTCCATTCCGTGGCGTACCAGTTCTTCCAGGTGCCGGTATTGGCGGGCGACTTCTCGAAATGCCAGACGGGCGACACCCAGTATTTGGAGAAGTTCGGCACGTACCACGCGATCAGGAAGCGCAGCGTGGTGCGCTCGCCGGGCCCGAGCGTGACATGCGCGGCCTGGAGGGAATGGTCGCGGTCGCGCCGCATGCCGGCGCTGGCATAGCTCGGCAGGTGCCGGCGGTCGGCGAAGCGGCCGGGCTTGCGGAAATCCTCCCAGTAGACCTGCAGCGAATCGAACCACAGCCCGTGGTAGAGATAGGTCTGCGCGCTGGTCTTATCCGCGTCGGTGGCGATCAGCAGCTCGGCGTGGTCGTCCGCCTTCGGGTCTTCGGGATTGGTCACGACCTTGACGCCGGCAATGCGTTCCCCGGCGAGCCGCTCGGCCTCGGTCGGCTTGAAGGGGCCGTGGCCCAGAACGGCCGCGACCGTGTAGTCGATCGGCTCCTCGCTGGTGTTGCGCAGCGTGATCTCGAACAGCGCGGCCGGCATGCTCGAGCGGCGGTCGTCGAGCGGGATCATGGGATTGAGAGCTTCGAGCGAGACCGTGCCGGGGAAGCGCTCGTCGACGAAGGAGAGCCTCGCCGAGGGGAAGCGGCCGTCGAACCGGCATTCGCGGAAATGCGGCATGCCGACGAGCGAATCGCGCCTGGCGCCGGTGCCGAAATTGCGGGTCGCCTCGGCCTGGTAGTCGCCCGTGCGGTCGCCGCGATAGGGGCCGTTCAGGATGCGGGCGTCGAGGACCTCGCCGCCCCGCTCGGCCTTCACGGCGAAATGCGAGAAGCCGTTGGTGCTGCCCTTCTCGGGCTTGTTGAAGATCTCCCAGTCGATCAGGCGGCCGCCGCCCGACAGCCCCAGCGAGCCGGTGCCGATGCCGCCGAGCGGGAACGAGATCTTCGCGGTATGCTCACCTTCGTAGACGAAGGGCGATCGACCGGGCATTTTCCTCTCCGCATTCACCTGCTTTTCGGAGAGGATAGGCGCAAGCGCGAAGGCGCGCTTTCACGGACCTCCATCGGAAGAAAGTGCACATCCGAGAGAGGCGGGGAGGCGGCCGTCAGGCCGCCCGTTTGGCGATGTCGAACGGGATCTCGATATCGACCTCCAGGGTCGAGACCTTGGCGCCGCGCTCCATCTTGACGCTGACCTTGTCGTCGTCGATCGGCATGTGCTTGGCGATGACCGCGAGGATCTCGTCGCGCAGCCGCGTCAGCAGGTCGGGATCGCCGATCGAGGCGCGCTCATGGGCGAGCAGCACCTGGAGCCGCTCGCGGGCGGCCGGCGCCGAAGGCGATCGGGTGAAGAAGCGGAAGATGTTCATGCCGCCTTCCTTCCGAAGATCTTGCCGAAGAAGCCGCGCTTCTCGCCCGGAATGGCGATCGGCAGGGTTTCGCCGGTCAGCCGGCGCGCGGCGTCGAAATAGGCGAGCGCCGGCGCGCTGCGATTATCCGCGAGCGTGACGGGCGAGCCGACATTGGAGGCGCGCAGCACGTCCGTGCTCTCCGGCACGATGCCGAGCAGGGGGATCGACAGGATCTCCAGCACGTCGTCGACCTTCAGCATGTCGCCGCGCTCGGCGCGCGCCGGGTCGTAGCGGGTGAGAAGCAGGTGCTTCTCCATCGGCTCGCCGTTCTCGGCCTTCAGCGTCTTGGAATCGAGCAGCCCGATGATCCGGTCGGAATCGCGCACCGAGGAGACTTCCGGATTGGTCACGACGATCGCGACATCGGCGTGGCGCATCGCCAGCGTCGCGCCGCGCTCGATGCCGGCCGGGCTGTCGCAGATGACCCAGTCGAAGGCCCGCTTCAGCGCGCCGATCACCATCTCGACGCCTTCCGGCGTCAGATTGTCCTTGTCGCGCGTCTGGGAGGCGGGAAGCAGGAAGAGCGTCTCGAGCCGCTTGTCGCGGATCAGCGCCTGCGTCAGCTTCGCCTCGCCCTGGATGACGTTGACGAGGTCGTAGACGACGCGCCGCTCCGCCCCCATGACGAGGTCGAGATTGCGCAGCCCGACGTCGAAATCGACGACCACGACCTTGTCGCCGCGCTGCGCCAGCGCGGCGCCGATGGCGGCCGAGGACGTTGTCTTGCCGACCCCGCCCTTGCCCGATGTGACGACGATTACCTTGCCCATTGGCCTCTCCCATTGTTCCGGGCGCGACATTGGTTCACCCGAGCATTCCCGCCATGATCCGTTCACCCTCGAGCCAGATCTGCACCGCCCCGCCGCGGAGGTCGGTGCCGAGGTCTTCGGCCGTCTTGTAGTAGCCGTCGATGGCGATCAGCTCGGCTTCGAGCTTGCGGCAGAAGATGCGCGCCGCAGCGTTCCCGGTGGTGCCGGCGAGCGCGCGGCCGCGAAGCGTTCCGTAGATGTGGATCGAGCCGCCGGCGATCACTTCGGCGCCCGATGCGACCGAGCCGATCACGGTCACGTCGCCTTCCGGAAAGATGAGCGACTGGCCCGAGCGCACGGGCTGCGTGACGACGAGGGACGGCGCCGTGCGCGGCGGCTGCGGCTCGGGCGGCCGGGCGGCCGGCGCGGGCTTCGCCTCGCTCTTGTCCGGCGCGGCGGGCGGCTCGAAATCGGCGGCCGGCCGCCCGTCGGTCATGGCCGGCGGCAGGTCGGCGCCGAGCAGCGCGTGGCGTGCGCCCTCGATCCCCATGATTCGCACCTTGCGCGCCGAAAGCTGCTCGATCAGCTCCCGCAGCTGCTCGCGGCTGATCTCCAGCCCCTCGACGTCGAGCACGATCGGCCGCCGCAGGAAGAAGCCGGCCGAGCGGGCCGCGAGGTCGTCGAGCCGCGCCAGCCAGTCCGCGAAGGGCGGCTCCGGAGCGAGCGCGAGCGCAAGATATGAGCGCCCCTTGAGGCGGATCGGCCTGGGTTGCGTTAACACAACGGTCATCTTGATTAATTTTCGATTTCTCAGGTCTATGGAAGGATGGTTAACAAGCGGTAAACCGGCGGGCGCCGCGATATGCGGGCGCGCGCGACGGCCGGTCGCGGCGCGCGACGTCCCGGTTGGACATTCCCGGCCGTACCGGCGCATATGATCGGCGAGAGGATCGCAGTCGCGTGCCCGGCCGGACACGCGGCGCGAACAAAGAAACCGTGAGAGGAAGACGATGGGTCGTTCGGGGGGGTATGTCGAGGTTTCGGGCCTGAAAGTCGCGCGTGCGCTGCATGATTTCGTCGCCGACGAGGCCGCGCCCGGCACCGGCGTCGACGCGGGCGCGTTCTGGACCGGGCTGTCGGACATCCTGCGCGACCTGGCGCCGAAGAACCGCCAACTCCTCGCGTTGCGCGACGCGCTCCAGCAGAAGATCGACGCCTGGTATCGCGCCCATGGCGCGCCGACCGACATGGCGGCCTACAAGGCCTTCCTCACCGAGAT
>JBDHTH010000349.1:0-4101 GCA_039808545.1 Phreatobacteraceae bacterium
CAGCACGTTGATCGCCGGATAGCGGCCGCGCTCCGCGATGGCCCGCTCCATCACGATATGGCCGTCGAGAATGCCGCGCACCGCATCCGCCACCGGCTCGTTGTGATCGTCGCCGTCGACCAGCACCGTGAAGATCGCCGTGATCGCGCCCTCGCCCGTGCCGGGCCCGGCCCGCTCCAGGAGGCGCGGCAGCTCGGAGAAGACGGTCGGCGTATAGCCCTTGGCGGTCGGCGGCTCGCCGGCCGAGAGGCCGATCTCGCGCTGCGCCATGGCGAAGCGCGTCACCGAATCCATCAGCAGCATCACCTGCTGGCCGGCGTCGCGGAAATATTCGGCGATCGCCAGCGTCAGATAAGCGGCCTGCCGGCGCATCAGGGCCGGCTCGTCCGAGGTCGCCACCACTACCACGGAGCGCGCCAGCCCCTCGGGACCGAGATCCTCCTGCAGGAATTCCTGCACCTCGCGACCGCGCTCGCCGACGAGGCCGATCACCGTGACGTCGCTCGCCGCATTGCGCGCGATCATCGACAGCAGCACCGATTTGCCGACGCCCGAGCCCGAGAAGATGCCCATGCGCTGGCCGGCGCAGCAGGTGACGAAGGCGTCGAGCGCCCTCACGCCCGTCTCCAGCGGCGGCCCGACGCGGCGGCGCGCATGGGCGGCCGGCGGCGCGGCGCGGAACGGATGCGGATCGGCCCCCTGCGGCAGCGGCCCCTTGCCGTCGATCGGCCGGCCCATCGCGTCGATCACCCGGCCGAGCCACTGGCCGGTCGGCGCGATATGCGGCTCAGCGGTCGCGACGAGCGCCCGGCAGCCGCGCCGCACCCCTTCCAGCCCCGCGAACGGCATCAGCAGCGCGTGTCCGGCCGAGAAGCCGACCACCTCGCAGGCGACGAGCCGCTCCGGCGCGGTCTCCAGCATCACCCGCGCTCCGAGCGGCATGGCGTTAACCGGTCCGGCGACCTCGACCAGCAGGCCGCGCACCGCGACGACCCGGCCGTAGACCTCCACCGATTGAACGCCGGCAATGCCTTCAGCGAGCGTTTTCATGAATCACCCCGCGAAAGCATGCCGTTCCCTTCACCATTCGCAAACCAACTCCGGTAACCGCTAACCTTTTTTTTACCCCCCTCGTTAAACATGGGGCGGAGGAAGCTTGATGCCCGTGCGCTCGGCCTTATCTCCACAAGGGCGAGTCTACTGAATCGGTTGTACTCGATTCTTAAACTGAAGCATGAAGTAGGAGTTGCGGCCGAAATCGACGATCTTGCAAAGCCTTACACGGTTTTTCGAACAAACCGCAATTGGGGTCTTGCCTGCCGGAATCAGAGTTTGTTAACCATCTGGCAGATATTGTGTCGAATCAGTGGTCGCATATCCTGCGGCGCTCCGATGAGGACGCCTTTCATGCCGCTCAGGGGCGAATAAGGGGATTGGCATGCGCGTTCTACTTATCGAAGACGATAGCGCCACGGCGCAGTCGATCGAACTGATGCTCAAATCCGAGAGCTTCAACGTCTACACGACGGATCTCGGCGAGGAGGGCGTCGACCTCGGTAAGCTGTACGACTACGACATCATCCTCCTCGACCTGAACCTGCCCGACATGTCGGGCTACGAGGTGCTGCGCTCCCTGCGCGTCTCCAAGGTCAAGACGCCGATCCTGATCCTTTCGGGCCTCGCCGGCATCGAGGACAAGGTGAAGGGCCTCGGCTTCGGCGCCGACGACTACCTCACCAAGCCCTTCCACAAGGACGAGCTCGTCGCCCGCATCCACGCGATCGTGCGCCGCTCCAAGGGCCATGCCCAGTCGGTGATCCAGACCGGCGACCTGATCGTCAACCTCGACACCAAGACGGTCGAGGTGAACCAAGCCCGCGTGCATCTGACCGGCAAGGAATACCAGATGCTGGAGCTGCTCTCGCTCCGCAAGGGCACGACGCTCACCAAGGAAATGTTCCTGAACCACCTCTATGGCGGCATGGACGAGCCGGAGCTGAAGATCATCGACGTCTTCATCTGCAAGCTCCGCAAGAAGCTCGCCAACGCCTCGGAAGGCCGCAACTACATCGAGACGGTCTGGGGCCGCGGCTATGTGCTGCGCGAGCCGAGCGCCGACGAGGCCCGCATCTCGGCCTGATCGGCAAGCCGATATAACCCTCCTCCAAAGAAGAACCCCGCCGCAGCGGGGTTTTTGCTTTTCTGAGAGGCGCGAACGAAGAGTCAGATCAGCGCGTGCTCGGCGAGCTTGGCCCGCATCATCGCCTTGTCGAACGGCTTCATCAGGTAGTCGTTCGCCCCGGCCCGCATGGCGCGTGCGATATAGCCGACATCGTTCTCGGTCGTGCAGAACAGCATCGTCGCCTGGTCGCCGCCCGGCAGCCCGCGCATGGCGCGCAGCGTCGCGAAGGCGTCCATATCCTCGAGGTTCCAGTCGACGATCACGGCATCCGGCATCGACTGGGCGCAGGCCGCCACCCCTTGCCGGCCATCCTCCGCCTCGGTCACCACGAAGCGGAACTCCTCGAGCATCCGCCGCACGACTTTCCGAATCACCGCGGAATCGTCGACGATCAGGCAATGCTTCACGGTCGTCTCCGGCGCGCTTTTGCCGGCGGCAGCCGGCCTCTGACCAAAACTTAGAGCGCCAAGGTTAACAGCCCGTTCCGGCATGGCTCCCGGCGCATGCCTGCCATGCCGCGCACGAGAGAAGATCGCACTCCGACTGTTACCCTTAAGCTACAGACAACGCCCGCGAAAACTGTATCTTCAATCAAGGCATTCAGAATTCGCGAACGCAATTCCCTTGGAGACAATAATGAAGAAGCTTCTTACCGCTGCCGCAGTGGTTGTCGGCATGGCCGGCCCCGCGCTCGCCGCCGACCTGCCGGCGTATGTTCCGCCCGCTGCCGCGGTCGTGACCCCGGTCTATAACTGGACCGGCCTCTATGTCGGTCTTTCGGGCGGCTATGTCTGGGGCCGTTCGCAATACGACTTCATCGATGCCGGCACGTTCAGCGAGCGCTATAACGTCAATGGCGGCATCATCGGCGGCACGCTGGGCTACAACTGGCAGGTGAACCAGTTCGTGTTCGGCGTCGAGGGTGACATCTCCTGGACCAGCGCGAATGGCGACGGCCTCTGCGCCAACCCGGCCTTTGCCTGCGAAACCAAGCTGCCCTGGCTCGGCACTGTCCGCGCTCGCGCCGGCGTCGCCTTCGACAACGTGCTCCTCTACGCCACCGGCGGTCTCGCGGTCGGCGAGATCAAGGCGCGCGACTTCAATATCGCGACCGGCGTGATCTTCGGCGAGGACAGGGATACGCGCGTCGGCTGGACCGTCGGCGCCGGCGTCGAATGGGCGATCAACTACAATTGGTCGGTCAAGGCCGAGTATCTCTATGTCGACCTCGGCGAGCTGAAGTCGCCGGCCGGCATCCTCGCGCCGGGCCGGACGAATGTCGACCTGACGTCCCATGTGGCGCGCATCGGCGTCAACTATCGCTTCTGATCGCGATCCACGATCCGAAAACGAGAAAGGCCCGGCTGAGCCGGGCCTTTTTATTGTCTATTGTTCCCCATCCCCGTCTTGCGCTTGCAAGTTCCGCGTCAGCGCGCCGTGATCAGCACCCCGTCCGGATTGGTCGCGGCATCGACCGTCAGCCCGCAGCTCCGCGCCAGGAGTCCCGCATAGAAAGGCTGGATGCCATGCGCATCCACCGCGATCGGCTTGCCGTCTTCGTCGACCGGATTGCCCGAGACGAAATTCATCACCTTCTGCGGCACCTTGGCGATCGGCCCGTTGGCGGCGATGCGGAAGGTGGCGCTGTCGCCCTCCCCGAGGATCGTCAGGTCGATCGTGCCGCCGCGCGGCACCGAGCCCTGCGCGACCAGCAGCAGGTTCAGCAGCAGCTTGACGCGGTTCTTCGGCATGAACTGCCGCGCCCCGTTCCAGATCAGCCGCGTGCGCTCGTCTTCGATGAAGTCGCGCGCCACCGTCTCGGCATCGCCCGTATCGATGCTTGCCCCGGCCGAGCCGGAGGCGCCGAAGGCGAGGCGGCAGAATTTCAGCTTGGCGGAAGCCTGGCGGGCGCTCTTGCG